>DATCUL010000445.1:0-2041 GCA_036567405.1 Methyloversatilis sp.
CTGGCTGTCGGCCGGCATGGTGGCCGAGGCGCGCGCGCAGGCCGGGCGCGTGGTCGATGCGCTGTCGCCGCTGGTCGAGCGCGGCGTGCCGGTCATCGGCCTGGAGCCATCCTGCCTGCTGATGCTGCGCGACGAGTACTACGCGCTCGGGCTGGGCGAACGCGTCGACCGGCTGGCGAAGTCGGCGCTGCTGCTGGAAGAGTTCCTGGCGCGCGAACACGATGCGAGGCGCCTGTCCCTTGTGCTGCGCGTGGCCGACGGCACGCGGGCCGCGGTGCATGGTCACTGCCACCAGAAGGCTTTCGGCGCGATGAAGGCGATGCGCAAGGTGCTGGGCCTGGTGCAGGGGCTGGAGGTGAGCTTCATCGAATCGAGCTGTTGCGGCATGGCCGGCAGTTTCGGCTACGAGGCCGAGCACTTCGACCAGTCGATGCGCATGGCCGAGCTGGCACTGCTGCCTGCGGTGCGTGCGCTCGATGCCGACACGCTGCTGATCGCCAACGGCACCAGCTGCCGTCACCAGATCGGCGACGGCGCGCAGCGTGCATCGGTGCACCTGGCGCAGCTGCTGCGCGAGGCGCGGGTGAGCTGATACATGGCTGGCTGGCCGGAAACCCTGCGGACGGCGCGCTGCCTGCTGCGCAAGCCGCTGCCCTATGACGCGCCGGCGCTGTTTGCGCGCGTCAGCGGCGATGCCGACGTGACGCGGCACCTCGGCTGGAAGACGCATGTCGAACTGGCACAGACACAGCGGCAGATTTCGCATGATCTGGCGCGCTGGCAACGCGACGCGGCGCGCACCTGGGTGCTGGTGGCCGGTGATGGCGAGCCGGGTGGCCTGCTGCAGCTGGTCGGGCAGGGCCACTCGATGCGCCTGGGCTTCGCGCTGGCGCGCGATCTGTGGGGCTGCGGCCTTGCGTCCGAGGCGCTTGCAGCCATCCTTGACGAGGCATTCGGCCACTCATCGCTGTACCGGATCGAGGCCGTGTGCGATGTCGACAACCCGCGTTCGGCGCGCACGCTGGAGCGCGTCGGCATGCAGGCAGAAGGACGGCTGCGCCGCCACGTGCTGCATCCGAACGTTTCGGCGGAGCCGCGCGACGTGCTGCTTTATGCCAGAGTGCGGGCATGAGTGAACACCCTCCCGAAAAGCCGTTCGCGCCGTCGTGCGAACGCAACCGCGATGTCATCCTGGCGCAGTTGTGCACCCATTTCGCCGACTGCCGCTCGGTGCTGGAAATCGGCAGCGGTACCGGCCAGCACGCGGTGCATTTCGCGGCGGCGCTGCCGCACCTGCGCTGGCAGTGCAGCGACCGCGCGGATGCTCTGCCCGGCATGCGCCTGTGGCTCGATGAGGCCGGATTGCCGAACACGCCGGCGCCGCTGGTGCTCGATGTCGGTGGCGACTGGCCGGCCACGCGCCACGACGCGGTGTTCTCGGCCAACACGCTGCACATCATGGGCTGGCCGGAAGTCGAGCGGCTGTTCGACCGCCTGCCTTCGGTGCTCGCGCCGGCGGCACGCCTGATGATCTACGGACCGTTCAACTACGGCGGACATTTCACCAGCGACAGCAATGCCGAATTTGACCGCTGGCTGCGCGAGCGCGGCGCCCATCAGGGCATCCGCGACTTCGAGGCGGTCGATGCGCTGGCCCGGCGTGCCGGCCTGACATTGATCGATGACCACGAAATGCCCGCCAACAACCGGTGCGTCGTGTGGCGACTGGCCATGGATGCGCAGCGCTGAAGCACTCGGGCGGCGAGGGAAGAACGAGGGGCCGGGCGGTCGTCGGGCATCGTTGCGCTCACCTCAACCTGCAACAAGCGACGGAATTTTCCGATCGGGGTGAAACGCAGCGATGCCCAACGAGATTCGAGACAGCCGGAGAGATGGACCACGCGCTGCCCTGAATCAATCACCCGCTGTGCTGCCGTCGAGCAGCGAACTCAGAACGTCGCCGCCCAGTCCGTGGCTGGCGTCCAGGCGGGTGATGTGAGCCACCAGCGTGCGTGCCTCATCGGTGCGTCCGGAGCGCAGG
>DATCUL010000446.1:0-4027 GCA_036567405.1 Methyloversatilis sp.
ATGCCGGCCAGCAGGTTGAGCGCGGCGAGCACGGCCGCTGCGACGACGGCAGCGCGCCACAGCACAGGTCGCTGCACGCTCATGCCGCGCTCACCAGCCGAAACGCAGCTGCAGTTCGGGACTCATGCGCCCCGGATGCCACTCGGTGTCCCAATCGAATTCGACCCGGACGTCGCAGGCGGGCGGGCAGGCCGCGCGCAATGCTGCGGTGGCGTCCTCGATCAGCAGTTCGCCCATCGGACAGGTGGCACTGGTCGGGATCAGCACGACGTCGACCCGCCCTTCGGCGATCCTGATCGACTTCACCAGGCCGAGATCGACGATGCTTTCGACCAGTTCCGGGTCCGGCACCGTGTGCAGCGCGGCGCGCAGCTGTTGTTCGTCCGGCATCACGACACTCTCCTCAGGACCGCTTCCGCTGGCGCGGGCGACGGCAGGATGTCCGCCAGCGTATGGCGGTCGAGATGGGCAAGAAAGGCCCGCAGCGCGCCGTCGAGTATGCCGGTCAGCCGGCAGCGGCCATCGAGCTGGCATTCGCTGCCGCCGCCCAGGCACTCGACCAGACGGAAGTCGGGTTCGATGCTGCGTACCACCTGGCCCAGACCGATGGCTTCGGGTGCATGCGCCAGCCGCATGCCGCCGCCCTTGCCGCGCACCGTGTCTATCCACCCGGCAAGCGCCAGCTGGTGTGTCACCTTCATCAGGTGTGCCTCGGAAATGTCGTAGGCCTGCGCGATCTCGGAGATCGTGCACAGCCGCCCCGGATTGCGCCCGACATGCATCAGCAGCCGCATCGCGTAGTCGGTCATCGTGGTCAGGCGCATGTCACCTCCCGCGCCGGGCGATGCTGACCGGCGTCGCCGGCGGCGCCGTGCGATCGGCACGCGGGCGGATCATCATCGGCAGGAAGCGCCACAGATAGAGCGCGAATGCGCCCACCCACAGCGTGGCCGCAAGGTGCAGCAGATGCGGCGACACGGCCGACGGATGCAGCGCGCACAGGCGCAGCACGGTCGCGACGATCACCAGCACGTAGGCGGTGACCATGCTGCGGTCGGTTTCCAGCGGCCGGCCGAGGTGGCCGAGCGCGGTGCGGGTGATCATGCCGATGATGAGCACCGAAAAGCCGCCCATCGCGATCACATGCACGTGCAGCGCGGCGCGTGCGCCGAAGCCGGCCGCTTCGGCGGCCGCCAGCAGCAGGCCGGCGGCCAGCGCGCCGTAGCCCGCGTACAGGATCCACAGTATCGGCTTGCGCAGCACGGCCCACGGCTTCCAGCTGAGCCACTGCACCAGAGCGATGCCACCGGCCAGCGCCAGCGCGGCGGCCTGCGCCATGCGCAGATCCGCCAGCAGGCAGATCACGGCCAGCGCACTCGCCGCCAGCTGCACCTGGCCGCTGCGCAGCTGCATCGGCACCTGCAGGCCGGGCACCGCGCGCATCGCGAAGAAGGGAATCACGCGTCGCGCCACCAGCAGCGTGACCAGACTCATGCACAGCAGGCCGGCGTTGAAATGCCGCATCAGCGTCGCGTAGTCGCCGGCATGCGCCGCCAGCAGGAACAGCATGTCGGTCACGCCCAGCGCCAGCAGCATGCCCGGCACCGCGTAGTTGCGCACATTGCGCGACTTGATCACCGCGCGCATCAGCGCGGCCGCAGCCAGAGCGAAGAAACTGAATTCCGCAACGCCGGCAATCAGGAAGGCGGTCTGGCTGGCGGCCAGATAGCCGCAGCGCGCCACGATCCACAGCGCGCACAGCACGCCGAGCGCACGGCCCTGCACCGGATTGATGCCGGTCCAGGCGGCGCCGGCGGTCATCAGGAAGCCGACGGCGATCGTCGCCACGAAACCCCACAGCATTTCGTGCGCGTGCCACGGAATGCCGGTCAGCGGCCCGGTGAGCCAGTGCGGCGCGAAAATCCAGATCGCCACCGCAACCAGTGCCCACAGGGCACCCGCCAGATAGATCGGACGGAATCCCATCTCGAGAAAGGCGTCGAGCGCAGGGGCCGGTCTGGCCGGCGGCGCGGGCTCTTCGATCGTCAGCAGGGTGGCCATGGCGGGAATCCGTACGTAAGCGAGGCTTGAACATACATTTAATATGTATCTTAAACCTTGATTCCCATCAAGCGTGCCGGATGTCCGGCGACATTGAACCCGCGTGAATTCAGCGCAGCGGCGGAACGTCGTCCGGCGCGCGGATGACTTCGCCTTCGATGATGCGACCGCCCGGCTGCACCGGTTGCACGTCGGCGAAAGGCATGTCCATGCGTTCGCGCATCTGGCGGCGCAGCGCGCGCGTCTTCCACCAGAACCAGCCCCAGATGACGAGACCGGCGATGGCGGCCGCGATGATCAGCACCACCGAGAACATCAGGCCCAGCACCAGCAGGCCGGCACCGACGAGCACACCGATCAGGCGGCCGACGAAGCCGGAGGACTGCGGTTCAATGCGTGTGATGCGGGGTCGGAACGGCGATCTGTCCATCCGGGAACCTGATGACGATGAAGGATATGACCCAGACCACGCCGGCGCGAATCGGTTCGGCCGGGGTGGTTCGACCGCCGTGGTCAGAGACGCCGGTGCGGCTGCTCGACCAGGCTCTGGTACACGAAGCTCTTGATGAAGATGTTGGTCTGCGTGCTGACGTCGACGAACTCGATGCCGTAGGCACTTTCACCGGTGTCGCCGATCTCGTGGATGTTGCGGATGACGCCGCTGACAACGATGCGCGTGCGCACCTTGTGGATGTCCAGTATCAGTTCCAGCGACACGCTGTCGCCCACCACCCTGCCCGGTTCCCACACCCTGACCTCGGCGCCGGTGGCGCTCAGGTTGGTCACGACCGTCGGGATGGCGTCGTCCGCGTCGAGCACGCGGGTGTTGATCGTGGTGGCGATCCGCTCGGCATTGCGGATCTGGCGCATCGAAATGCGGCGCGGAAACTGCAGGTGCAGGTATTCGAAGGGATTGACCGCGCGCTTGCCGACCGCCGTCGTGAAGCCGAAGGCGTGCCGGCCGGAAAACGTGCGCACCGTCACTTCGTCGCCCTCGATCGGCGGCCCGGCCCAGGGACGCGTGTCCGGCATCGTGACCAGTACGCTCAGGTCATTGACGTAACCGATCAGCCGGACCACGCCGACCTGGTCGCCCAGCTTCGGCGGCGGTTCGATGATCAGGCGGTCGCCGACCTTCAGGCCGATGTCCTTGAACAGCACGTCCTTCACTGCCTGCGCTGCATCACCGTCCTGTACGACGGCCTCTAGCGAACTCATGTCTGTGTTGTCCATGTTCCTGCATCACGACCGGCAACAGGGTCGGAAAAAACCGCCCAACGCCGGTCAGGGACTGTACCGACATGGGCGAAACGGATTTTAGAGCACGCGGATGCCGATACTTTCCGTGGCAGCCGGTTCATTACATGCAGCCCGGAATGCCGGCCGGACAGGCACCTGCCACGCCGGTCCGCCCGGTCGACCATGACCGAAAGGCGCCTGCACCGAACCGGGCGACGGCTTCGGTCACCATCGACAGGGGCACACAGGCGGAAATCGGAGGTACCGCTCGCATCGGCGGAAGCACACAGTCATTCAGGCACTGAAAGCTTTATCGACCCAAGTCCCGGCCACTTAAGTCCGGTCACCGTGACATTCCGGGCAGGCGCTGCTCGATAGAGAACGTCACGGTCGGCGCCACGCCTTCGGCAGGGCGATGTCGGCTGCAGTATCACCGAAGCAGGCGCGACAGCCTGCCGGATGCGCAGCGCCAGCGGCGCCTGGAAGGGGGGGCAGATTGCCTTCTTCCGCGGCAAGCGCGCCGGACGCGGATCGCACACCGAGCGGAGGTTCGCTGCGCGGACGCGGAAAGGTAGACGGACAGTGGAAGCCGTACCGCATGAAGCACAACACCGAGAAGCTGGGGCACCACGGATACGCGAATTAGGTAAGCTGGCGGGCGCCAGCACCGGCACCCGGTAACGAACACCACGACGAAAGCGCTGGAAGACATGACGATGACGCCACT
>DATCUL010000447.1:0-3040 GCA_036567405.1 Methyloversatilis sp.
CTAACTCGGACACGCGCAGGCCGCCAGCGTGGTCGCCCAGGCCTACATGAAGGCAGAACTGGGGGTGACCGAGACCGACCGCAATTCGCCGGAGGCGCTGCGCTGGATCGAACTGGCGGCGCGCAACGACTATCTGCCGGCGGTCGATGCGCTGGCCGACGCCTACCTGACGGGCAACGGTCTGCCGGTCGCCGCCAATGCCCAGCGCTCGGCGGACTACGTGGCCCAGGCCAACCGACTGCGCGACATCGATCCAAACAAGAAAAAGAGGAAGGGACGGAAGATTTCGGTCATTCAGCCAGCCAAATCAGGTGACGCGCCATGAAAAGGCATTTCCTTGTGGGGTTGGTGCTTGCTGTCCTGGCCACGGCAGGCGGGGCTGCGCAGGCGGCCAATCTGATGCGGGGTCAGCAGATCTACCAGATGCACTGCGCCGCCTGCCACGGTCTGCGCGGCGAGGGCGTGGCGCCGGACGCGCCGAAATTCCAGCTGGGCGAACGTCTGGATCAACCCGACGTCATGCTCATGCAGTCGGTGAAGACTGGCAGCAAGACCATGCCGCCGTTCTTCGGCGTGCTGAAAGATCCTGAAATCCTTGATGTCCTGGGCTATGCGAGAACGCTGCGATGAAAACTGACTGCCGCTTCCTGCGTCTGCTTGCTGCAGCCGTGCTCGTATCGATGTCGCTGCCGCTGCCGGCGGCGGACAAGGCGGGCGTGAGGGTCATCGACTCCTTCGAGGTGGGCGACAACGTGTACGTCCGCGCGATGGCCATCGAAAAGAGCGCGAATTCGCTCTGGGTGGGCACGTCGGTCGGTGCACTCGAGATCGATCTGGCGACGTCCAGGCCGCGCAACACATTCACCCGTCAGGATGGGCTGGCGAATGAGTATGTCTTCGCCATCGGCATTGATTCCCAGGGCTACAAGTGGTTCGGTACGAATGCCGGCGGCGCCTCGCGCTACAAGGACGGCAAGTGGAAGACCTATTTCCCGATGCACGGACTGGCCGACTACTGGATCTATTCGTTCCAGAACGACCGCGCCGGGAATCTGTGGATAGGCACCTGGGCTGGCGTCAATCATTTCAACGTGACGACCGGCAAGTTCAGGACCTATGTGAAGGAACTGATCAACGAATGGGTCTATGGCCTGACGATGGATGGCGCCGGCCGCATGTGGTTCGGCACCGAAGGCGGCGTCACCATGTACGACGGCAAGCGCTGGAAGTCGTGGAACCACAAGGATGGCCTCGGCGGCGAGAACCCGGAAAAGCTGCAGGCCAGCGCCAATACCGGCCTCGGCACGCGGTCGCGCCATGACCTGACGACCCAGGTGGACGGTCTGCCGTCCTACAACCCGAATTACGTCTTCTCGATCCACGCGGCGCCGGATGGCTCGATCTGGGCCGGCACCTGGGGCGGTGGTGTCAGCCGCTACGACGGCAAGCAATGGACCAGCCTGACCAGCCACGACGGGCTGGCCGGCAACATCGTCTATTCAATGGTGCAGGACGATGCCGGGGTTTTCTGGTTCGGCACCGACAAGGGGGTGTCGCGCTACGACGGCAAGAGCTGGACGACGCTCGGTCCGAAGGAAGGGCTGTTCGACCTGAACGTCTATGCGCTGGCCGTCGCACCGAACGGCGACATCTGGGCGGGCACCAAGCGCGGTGTCGTGCGCATCGCGCCGCGATAGCGAGCGGGAAAGGGAAAGTCATGAGTCAGTACAGATATGCAGCGCTTGCCGCATCGTGTGCGCTGCTGGCACTGGACAGTGGCATGGGAACGGCCCGGGCGGACGAAGCGCCGGTGCTGCTGGCGCAGGCGGCAGCGGCGCATCCGCCGGTTACCGGCATGCCACAGCATCCGCCTTTGGCACCGTCGGCGCAGGAGAGGGAAGGCAAGGTGGCGGTCGATCCCGCGGCCCGATTCACCCATTTCCGCGTCGGCAACAAGAACGTGAAATCCATCTACGCCGAAGGCAAGGTGGTCTGGGTCGGTACCTCGGGCGGCGTGGTCCGCTACGACACCGGCGATGACAGCTTCAAGCTGTATGACGTCCGCAACGGCTTGCTGTCGAACGGCATGTTCTTCGTCGGCAAGGTCAAGGGGCAGATCGCCGTCGGTACCTACGGTGGCGGTCTGTCCCTGCTCGACGAGAAGAGCGGCACGTGGAAGACCTACAACATTCCGGAAGGTCTGGGCGATGCCTTCGTATACGACGTCATCACGGCCAGGAACGGCGACATCTGGATCGCCACCTGGTCGGGCGCCAACCGCATCCGCGGCGGCGATCTCGACGACCGCAGCAAGTGGGACCTGTTCACGGTGGAGAACACACGGGGTGGGGTGCCCAACGACTGGGTCTATGGTCTCGCGGAAGGGCGTAATGGCGACATCTGGCTGGCCACCGAAGGCGGCATGGCCCGCTTTTCCAACAATCGCTGGGAAAACTGGAACCACGCACGGGGGCTGGGCGCCGACTACGAGAAGGTGAAGAAGGACATTGCGTTCCGGAACGATCCGGGCACGCAGTCGCTGCATCACGCCAAGCAGAAACAGGAGATGGGACTGGGCGACGTCAACGTCGCCTACAACCCCAATTACGTGGTGTCGCTCGAGGTCGACCGGCAGGGAAACGTGTGGGCGGGAACCTGGGGCGGAGGCCTGTCGCGTTTCGATGGCCGGAAGTGGGTGAGTTACACGACGGCGGAAGGTCTTCCCGGCAATCACGTATTCATGCTGCATCAGGACCGGAAGGGCCGGATGTGGATCGGCACCAACAACGGCCTGACGCAGTGGCAGGACGGCAAGTTCGCCCGGACGATGACCACCGCCGACGGGTTGTTCGCCAACAACATCTTCGCCATGGCGACGACGGCAGATGGTGACCTGTGGATAGGCAGTTACGGCGGCGTGGCGCATCTGCGCCCGGGGAAGTGATCAGCCGGTAGCGCCAGCGCGATGGTCGGGCGGAGCCGTCGTGACCGGATGGTCCGGCCATAGAGGTGACGGCAGCGCGGGTGCCGGTCGTCGCAT
>DATCUL010000448.1:0-12564 GCA_036567405.1 Methyloversatilis sp.
GGCCAGCTGCACAGCGGCTTCGGGCTTGGGCGCCTCCGGAACCAGCACAGTCTCCATCGCAAGCAACACAGCCGGCTCTTTCGACAGCCCGAACTTCGCGGACCAATCGAAGGCGATCGGTTTGTGCAGCTTCGCTATGTCGCGCGCCAGGACTTCGAGCGTGTCCGGCCCGATGATCTTCGCCATCATCAGCGGGTTATTGTTCTGGTCAATCGCCCTGTCGATGTACTTAAAGATTTGGTCGTTCTTGATGATGGCGTCCATGCCGTCGATCTTCGCTTTCGGGCGGCTGATACGGGCACCCTTGGAGACGAGGACGAGGCCCTTCAGGTCGGGCTTGATGGTGAAGCCGAGCCGCGTCGGGAGCTTGAGCGCGCCGGAGTCAAACAGCTTCTTCAAAATCAGGATGTGCTTGGCGTTCTGCTCGATAGGGGAAGGCACGCCATAGGGTTTGCCTCCGAAGAAAGCGGCGAATTCGCCGTACTCGTTGATACCAATTCCTTCGGTGAAATGTTTGCTCTCGCAGACCCAAATTTCCAGAAAGCGATTGATCAGCAGATGGTCAATTTGGGCAACCAGCCCACCATGTTCGATGCGCAGGTCGTGGATGATCGCCCAGTTCCTGGACTCCCCCCAATGGACCTTCATCTCATAGGCGGCTTCCTCCTCGCCGCGGGCGCCAGCCTGGATGTTACGGATTTCCTGCTCGATCCGTTTCTTCGTGTCGGTCTTGCAGTCGGGGCGGAACAGCAGGGCTTGCAGCCACTGGATCGCGGGCGTCCTGTCGTCGGCTTCCTTGATGATCATCGAGTGCTATCAATCTCGTGTATGGCCCAAAAAGGGTAACACGTCGCCCGTGACAAACTGATGCCGATCGGTTACCCGAGCCTCGTTCCTGCGAAGTAAGGAGCGCTCAAAAAAACGGGCACCGCAAGGTGCCCGTTTCGATTTACTTCAGAACGATCTACTTCAGCGCCTGCTTCACCTGATCCAGTGTCGTCGGATCGTCGAGCGTGGTCAGGTCACCCGGGTCGCGTCCTTCGGCGATCGCCTGGATGGACCGGCGCAGCATCTTGCCCGAGCGTGTCTTGGGCAGGCCATTGACGAACACGATGCGTCCGGGCCGGGCGATCGCACCGAGCAGGCCATCGACCGTCTGCATGACTTCCTTCTCCAGCGCGGCGCGGTCCTCCGCCGTGGCGACGCGCGCCGGGTCCTTGACCACCGCGAATGCCATCGGCAGTTGTCCCTTGAGCTGATCCGCGACACCGACCACCGCCACTTCGGCCACCGCCGGATGCGCCTGGATGGCTTCCTCGATCTCGCGCGTGCCGAGCCTGTGCCCGGCAACGTTGATCACGTCGTCGGTACGGCCCAGTATCTTGTGATAGCCCGCCTCGTCGCGGATGCCCCAGTCGAACGACGAGTACACCAGCGGCGACTTGAACAGCGAGAAGTAGGTGCGCACGAAGCGCTCGTCATCGCCCCAGATGGTCGACAGGCAACCCGGCGGCAGCGGCGGCACGATACCGACGATGCCCTTCTCGTTCGGCCCGCACTCGGTGCCGTCCTCGCGGAAGATGCGCAGGTCGTAGCCATAGACCGGAGCACCCGGCGAACCGAGCTGTATCGGCGTCTGCTCGACGCCCGGCAACTCGCACAGGATGGGCCAGCCGGTCTCGGTCTGCCAGTAGTTGTCGATCACCGGCTTGTTCAGCGCCTTCATCAGCCACTCATGCGTCGGCTCATCCAGCGGCTCGCCGGCCAGGAAAATGTGGCGCAGCGACGAAATGTCGTGTTTCGAGAGCCAGGCGGGATCCTGCTTCTTGAGCACGCGCGCGGCGGTCGGCGCCGAGAACATGACGCTGACCCGGTACTTCTCGACCAGGCTCCACCAGATGCCCGGATCGGGACGCAGCGGCGTGCCTTCATACATCAGCGTCGCCATGCCGGCGATCAGCGGCCCGTAGATGATGTAGGAATGCCCGACCACCCAGCCGATGTCCGAGGTGGTGAACATCGTCTCGCCCGGATGACCGCAGTAGATGTGCTTGATCGACGCGGCCAGCGCGACCGCGTAACCACCGGTATCCCGCTGCACGCCCTTGGGCTTGCCCGTGGTGCCGGAGGTATAAAGAATGTAGGACGGCTCGCTCGATTCGAGCCAGACACACGGCACGCGGTCGTCCATGTGCCGCGCGCGCAGCGTCGCGTAGTCGACATCGCGCCCCGCCACCACCGGGAATTCCTTTTCCAGCCCGCGATCCACCATCAGGACCTTTTTCGGCGGATGTTCGGCCAGCGCACAGGCCTCGTCGAGCAGATGCTTGTACGGCACCACCTTGCCGCCGCGCATGCCGGCCTCGGCCGACACGATGACGCGTGGTTTCGCGTCATCGATGCGCGTCGCCAGCGAACCCGACGCGAAGCCGCCGAACACCACCGAATGGATGGCGCCGATCCGTGCGCAGGCCAGCATCGCGAACGCCGCCTCGGCGATCATGGGCATGTAGATCAGCACACGATCGCCGCGCACCACACCCAGCGACAGAAGAATGGCCGCCATGCGCTCTACCTCGCGCTGCAGTTCGGCAAACGAGTATGTCTGCTCGGCGCCGGTCTCGGTCGACACATAGATCAGCGCCGGTGCATCCGGCCTCTGGGCGGCATGCCGGTCGACTGCGTTGTGGCACAGATTGGTGGTGCCGCCGACGAACCAGCGCGCAAAGGGCGGGCGCGAAAAGTCGCAGACCTGATGCGGCTGCTCATGCCAGTCGATCAGACCGGCCTGCTCACCCCAGAAGGCATCCCTCTGCTTGATGGAACGGGTACGAAACTCCTTGCTTGCTGACATACAACTGACTCCTCCAACCCTGCACCATTGATGAGTGATTTTTTTATTTTTCAACCAGCGAAGTATCGGCTTCGCGCGCGTACTGGCGCAAGCGCTCGAGCGGCATGTTGCAGTCGTATCTGGCTTCCATCAGCTCCAGCAACGGCAACAGGCGATACACCAGCGACGGCAACTGCGGCACGATATCGGCCTCCGCACCCGACTTGATCAGCAGCAAGGCCCGCTCGATGCTGACGATGCCGGCCGTCCAGGCGAATTTCTGCGGTTCTCCGCCGGTGCTGCGCACCGCGTTACCCCCGTCGCGATGGGCAAGGTCGGCACGCGAAACCGCGAGACCGAGCATCTGCGACACCGAGTCGACCTGATCGGCGACGCTGTTCGCGACACCGATGTTGAGGCTGATGCGCAGCGTCTGGCCGCGATACTGCATGGCGGTCGCCGCAATCACGCTGCGCATGCGGTTGGCGAACAGTTCGGCATTGGCCAGGCTGATGTCGGGCGTGATGATGGCGAACTGGCCTTCGCCGATCTGCGAAAACGTATCTTCCTTGCGCACCTTGGTTGCCAGAACCTTGGCCAGCTTGCGCATGATCAGGTCCGTGACGTGCCGGCCGAAGTTGCGGACGATTTCACCGAAATTGTCGATTCCGACGATCAGCACGCTGACCTGACCGTCGTAACGCACCGCCGCGGACATCAGTTGTTCGCCGTGGAGTTCCATGTACTGCGGCGTCGCCATGCCCGAATCCGGGTCGATCGGCGATGCCGCCGCCAGCGCCTGCCGGCTGTCGGCGAGTTGGCGGGTCGTTGCATTCAGCCGGCTCGCCGATTCGATGCGGGCGATCAGTTCAACCGTGCCGATACCCTTCGTGATGAAGTCGGTCGCGCCGAGTTCGCGCGCCCGCTCGCGCGCCGTGTCGTCCTCGTCACCCGAAATCATCACGACCGGAATGTCCGCGATGCGATGAACGCGTGACGAGCGGATGCGTTCGAGCAGACCGTATCCGTCCAGCCTGGGCATCGTCAGGTCCGACAGCACGACCTGTATCGAATCGTCGACCAGCAGCGTCTGCCAGCCCGCCTCGCCGTCGGCTTCCTCACGAAACTCGAAACGGTCACGTATCCGCTTGATGATCGATGCGCGAACCATGCGCGAATCGTCAACGATCAGCACCTTTACCTTCGGCAGCACTTCACCACTTCCAAGATCGTCAGTCATGTACCCGCGCGTCGGCAGCAAGCTGTGGTCGAGCACCCGATTGTAGGGAAAGAGCCGGCAGAACGCAGCGCCCGGGTGTCGGAAAACTTGGCAGTCGCCCCCGGCACCGGTATATTGCGTCCCCATGCTCCGAATATCCCTTCGCCGCCTGTGCCTTTTCGCGACACTGATTGTCACGTTTTCCGGCACTCCGGCCGCGCATGCAGAGCCTTCTGCTGCCGCTGAGCCTTCAACCCGCTCGCTGTACGAACTGTCCTCCGACCGTGTCGCTGAGCATGCAGCGGCAGCCGTGGGCGCAGTTAGTGAACTGGTCGACAACGGGTTGTCGATGCTCGGCATCCGCTACCGTTTCGGCGGCAACAGCCCGCAGAGCGGTTTCGACTGCAGCGGCTTCGTGCGCCACGTGTTCTCCGATGCGCTGGGCGTACTGCTGCCGCGGACTGCGGTCGAGATGGCGCGGGTCGGCGACAAGGTCCGGCGCGATGAGCTGAAGCCGGGCGATCTGGTGTTCTTCAACACGCTCAGCCGCGCGTTCTCGCACGTCGGCATCTACCTCGGCGACAACAAGTTCCTGCACGCCAATTCGCGTGGCGGTGGCGTACGCGTCGACGACATGAACGGCGGCTACTGGGCTCGCCGTTTCAACGGTGCCCGGCGCATCGAAGTCGACGACACCAGCGTCCTCCCCCTGCGCTGATCCTGCATCGCCTTCCGGCCGGGGAATCGGCCGGATCGCGCTCCACCTGACCTGCGGTAGTGGCCTGACGGCTTATTCCGCCCCGCGGCACACGATATTCGTGTCCTTCACGCGGCTCTCGGCTTAAACCACAACTGCGAATGATTTGCAATTACAAACCCCTTCTGCTAGTTTCGCAACCCGATCCGGGCGGTCGCGAACAGGCGTCCGGATGAGCCGATCAAAATTTGCCCGGAGCCCCAGATGACAGTGCCGCTCACCCGCCTCGCCGCCACGCTTTGCCTCGCCTTGATGCTGTCGCCAGCCCACGGACAGGAAAAGGTACTGAACCTTTATTCGGCCCGCCACTATCAGACCGACGAAGCGCTGTACTCGAACTTCACGCGTCAGACCGGCATCCGGATCAACCGCATCGAAGGCAAGGAAGAGGAACTGGTCGAGCGCATACGCAACGAAGGCGTCAACAGTCCGGCAGACGTGTTCATCACGGTCGATGCTGCGCGTCTGGCCCAGGCCGACGCGTTCGGCCTGTTCGCCCCCGTCAGGTCGGCAGTGCTGGAAGAGCACATTCCGGCCCATCTGCGTGATCCCGAGTCGAGCTGGTTCGCGTTCTCGACCCGCGCCCGCGTCATCATCTACAACAAGCTCAAGCTGAAGCCGGCCGACGTGGGCTACTACGAGGATCTGGCGAAACCGGCCCTGAGGGGCAAGTTGTGTTCGCGTTCCGGTGCACACCCGTACAACATTTCGCTCGGCGCCGCGCTGATCCAGCACTGGGGCGAGGCGAAGACCGAAGAATGGGCGCGCGGCGTGGTGGTCAATTTCGCGCGGGCGCCCAAAGGCGGAGACACCGACCAGATCAAGGCGGTTGCCGCCGGCGAATGCGATGTGGCACTGTCCAACACCTATTATCTGGTCCGCCTGCTGCGCTCGACCAAGCCGGAAGACCGGACGATGATGGAAAAGGTCGGCGTGGTGTGGCCGAACCAGTCCGGCTTCGGTACCCACATCAACATTTCGGGCGGCGGCATGCTGAAGACCGCGCCCAACAAGGACGCCGCCGTCAAATTTCTGGAATATCTGGCCTCCGACGAAGCGCAGACCTACTTCGCCAACGGCAACAACGAATGGCCGGTGGTGAAGTCGGCCGTCGTTTCCAACCCGGAACTCAAGGCGCTCGGCGATTTCAGGGCGGACACCCTGAACGTGGGCGAACTTGCCCGGACGACTGCACAGGCGCAGAAGGTGTTCGACCGGGCCGGTTACCGTTGACCCCCACACCTGCCCGCGACAAGCTCCCATTCCTGCCGGATCGGGGCTTTGTCGTTTCCGGACCGCCGTGCCGGCCGAGATGCGGCATGACAGTCGCCGCCGGATAGATAGAATCCGGATCATCGCGTTCCACCACATCGCACGATGCTTGCATCGATCACGTTGCTGCTCGTTTTCCAGCTGCTCGGCGAAATCCTCGTACAGGCTCTGCACATGCCCGTTCCCGGGCCGGTGATGGGCATGCTCTTCCTGTTCATCGCGCTGGTCATCCGCGGCCGTGCGCCGGTGCCGCTGCGCGAAACCGCCAGCACCCTGCTGCAGCACCTTTCGCTGCTGTTCGTCCCTGCCGGTGCCGGCGTAATGATCCATGCCGGCTTGCTGGCTCGGGAATGGCTGCCGACACTGGTAGCACTCGTTGTCAGCACCGCGGTGACGCTGCTGGTGACTGCGCTGCTCATGCGCCTGGGAGCACGGGAGTGACGAACCCCGGACTGCACGACCTGTGGGTCTACCTGTCCGCCTCGCCGCTGCTCGGCCTGACGCTGACACTGCTCGCCTACCAGATGGCCCACGCGCTGTCGATCCAGCTGGGCGGGCACCCGCTGGCCAATCCGGTGGCACTGGCCGTCGCCTTCATCGTCGCTGTGCTGACGCTGACCGGCACGCCCTACGCGGCGTATTTCGAAGGTGCGCAGTTCGTCCACTTCCTGCTCGGTCCGGCAACGGTCGCGCTGGCGGTGCCGCTGTACGGCCAGTGGCCGCGGCTGAAAAGACTGTTCGGCGCCTCGATGCTGGCGCTGGCAGCCGGTTCCGTCACCTCGGTCGTGTCAGTCTGGTTCGTTGCGAAGGCGCTCGGCGCCACCGGGCAGACCCTGCTGTCGCTGGCACCGAAGTCGGTCACCACGCCGATCGCGATGGGCATTTCCGAAAAGATCGGCGGCCTGCCTTCGCTGACGGCAGTGCTCGTGATACTGACCGGCATCATCGGTGCCGTGATGGCACCGGCACTGCTGCGGGCCATCGGTACCCGCGACCACGCGGCACAGGGTTTCGCCATCGGCATGAGCGCGCACGGCATCGGTACCGCGCGGGCGTTCCGGATCAGCGAGACCGCCGGGGCGTTCTCCGCCCTTGCAATGGGATTGAACGGAGTGGTCACATCGCTTGTCGTTCCGCTGATCACCGACTGGTTAAGCTGAACGTTCTGCCAGACCGGCCCCGGGATCGGCGATACTTACGCACCCCGTCGGGGCAATTTTCTGCAAAGCAGCACATGACAACGCAACCCACCGAGAAGAAATACCGTGCGGTCGGACATCTGCCGCACGGCGAAGCCACCGAGCACGTCACGACCGGCGCAGCGGCTCGGACAGCCGCCGCGTCGGCTGTCGTCTGCCGCCTGCCGACGCGTTTTGCCGACTTCGCGCTGCACGGCTTCGCCGATCCGGCGACCGGACTGGAGCATGTCGCGCTGACGCTGGGTGACTTTTCCGACGGGGCACCGGTACTGCTGCGCCTGCATTCCGAGTGCCTGACCGGCGACACGCTGTTCAGCCTGCGCTGCGACTGCGGACCGCAACTGGAAGCCTCGCTGCGCGGCATCGCCGCAGAAGGCCGGGGCGCGCTGGTCTATCTGCGCCAGGAAGGGCGCGGCATCGGTCTGATCAACAAGATCCGCGCCTACGCGCTGCAGGACACCGGTGCCGACACCGTGGACGCCAACCGCATGCTCGGCTTTGCCGACGATGCGCGCGACTACGGCTTCGCCGCGCACATCGTGCACAGTCTGGGCATCACCCGCGCGCGTCTGCTGACCAACAACCCGCTGAAGGTGCGCGCGCTGGAGGCGCAAGGCATCGAAGTCGCGGAACGCATCCCGCTGCATGCCGGTGCCAATCCGCTGAACTACCGCTACCTGAGCACCAAGGCCCATCGCATGGGCCACATGCAGGACTGAGCGCCGCCAACCTATGAGCCATCCCGATGCAACCGACTTCTGGTCGGATCGATATCGTTCCGTCGGCGAGGACTTCCTGTTCGGCACCGCGCCGAACCGCTTCCTCGCCTCGCAAACAGCGCTGCTGCTGCGTGGTCAGCGCGCGCTGAGCATCGCCGACGGCGAAGGCCGCAACGCGGTCTGGCTGGCAAAACGGGGACTTCAGGTCACGGCCACCGAACTGTCGCCGGTGGCACTCGACAAGGCGGCAAGACTGGCTGCGGCGGAAGACGTGTCGGTCGACTTCATCCACGCTGACGCGTTGAACTGGACGTATCCGGAATCGTGCTTCGACCTGGTCGTCGGCATCTTCATCCAGTTCGCCTCTCCGGCCGAGCGCGCTGCGCTGTTCGACGACATGAAGCGGACGCTCAAGCCCGGTGGGCGCATCGTGCTGCAGGGCTACACACCGAGGCAGCTCGAATACCGCACCGGCGGTCCGTCGGCAGTCGAAAACCTGTACACCCCGGAACTGCTGCGCGAATCGTTCGCCGACTGCGACATCGAACTGCTGACCGAGTACGAGGACGTGCTGGACGAGGGACTGGCGCATCGCGGCCAATCGGCGCTGATCGGGATGGTCGCACGCAAGGTCTGACCCCGCGACTGTCGATCCCGGCTCCGCGCCAGCCGCTGCCTTCACGGTGTCGGGCCGATCAGGGAAGTTGTTGGCAGGATCGGAGAAATCCCGTCACGAAGTCCCGCCAGCCGGCAAGGAAAGAGCCGCTTGATCGACTGCGATCAGCCAGAAATCCTTTATGTTGGCCGTGGTGCCCAGGAGAGGACTCGAACCTCCACGCCTTGCGGCGCTGGAACCTAAATCCAGTGCGTCTACCAATTTCGCCACCTGGGCACGCGCCGCGGATTCTAGCAGGCGTCGGCACAGGCGCCCGGTATACTCGGCGCCCCATGTCGGTCGAACACTACGAAAACTTCCCGGTCGCTTCGCGTCTGATGCCGCCCGCGCTGCGCGAGCCGGTGGCGGCGATCTACTGGTTCGCCCGCAACGCCGACGATCTGGCCGACGAAGGCGAAGCTACGCCCGAAGCGCGGCTGGCAGCACTCGAACACTGCCGCGAACAGTTGCGCATCATCGAGCGCGGCGGCCAGCCCGAAGACATCATCCACGCCCGGCTTGCCCATGCGGTACGCACATGGTCGCTGCCGCTGCCGCTGCTGCACGACCTGCTGGACGCCTTCGCGCAGGACGTCATGCAGACCCGCTACGCCGATGACGACGAACTGATGGACTACTGCCGCCGTTCGGCCAACCCGATCGGCCGCCTGCTGCTTTGCCTGTACAAGGTCGATGACGCTGTCAGCCTGCAGCAGTCGGACGCCATCTGCAGCGCACTGCAGCTGATCAACCACTGGCAGGACGTCGCCATCGACTGGCGCAAGAACGCCGACGGCATGCCGCCCGGACGCATCTACATTCCGTCGGCCCACATGACGCGTTTCGGCGTGACCGAAAGGCATCTGGCGCAGGCGGACTGCGACGCAGCCTTCCGCGCACTGATGAAGCATCTGGTCGATTCGGCACGCGCACTGATGCAGTCCGGCATGCCGCTGGCCCGCCGGCTGCCCGGACGGGTCGGCTGGGAGCTGCGTCTGGTCGTGCAGGGTGGCCTGCGCATTTTGCAGCGCATCGAGCAGGTCGATTACGATGTGTTCCGCCATCGCCCGAAACTGGGGCGCGCAGACTGGCCGCTGATCGGCCTGCGATCACTTTTCTACCCATGACGCCCGACGAATACTGTCAGGACCGCGCCGCAAAGAGCGGCTCGTCCTTCTACTACAGCTTCCTGTTCCTGCCGCCGCCGCGCCGCCGCGCGATCACGGCGCTGTATGCCTTCTGCCGCGAGATCGACGATGTCGTCGACGAAAGCAGCGACGTCGGCGTTGCGCGCACCCAGCTGGCCTGGTGGCGCACCCAGGTCGCCGCCTGTTTCGACGGCACGCCCGAACACCCGGTCTGCGTGGCGTTGACTCCGGCCATCGCCGAATTCGGTCTGCCGCGCGAGCAACTGCTCGAAATCATCGACGGCATGGAGATGGATCTGGACCAGTCGCGCTACCTCGACTTCAAGGGTCTCCAGCTCTATTGCTACCGCGTAGCTTCGGTGGTCGGCCTGCTGGCGGCGCGCATCTTCGGCTCGACACAACGCGAAACCGAGAAGTACGCCCACGATCTGGGCATCGCCTTCCAGCTCACCAACATCATCCGCGACGTCGGCGAGGATGCGCGGCGCGGCCGCATCTACCTGCCGGTCGAGGACTTGCAGCGCTTCAACGTGCGCGCCGCCGACATCCTGAACGCGCGTTACAGCGACGATTTCCGCAAGCTGATGGAATTCCAGATCGCGCGCGCCCGGCAATACTACGAGCAGGCGATGGCCGCCCTGCCCCAGGCCGACCGCGCCGCCCAGCGCCCGGGGCTGGTGATGGCGGCGATCTACCGCACCCTGCTCGACGAAATCGAACGCGACGGCTGTCACGTGCTCGACCGGCGCATCGCACTGACGCCGCTGCGCAAGCTCTGGCTCGCGTGGAAAACCTGGCTGCGCAGCTAGGTCCGTTGAACAGCACGCAAGCACCTGGCGCCGCCCGGACGGGCCCGACCGTCGCCATCGTCGGCGGCGGCTGGGCCGGCCTGAGCTGCGCGGTCGAATGTGTCCAGCGCGGCCTGCGCCCGACCGTATTCGAAGCAGCCGCCAGCGTCGGCGGACGGGCACGCACCGTCGGAATGGACGGACTGCGCCTGGACAACGGCCAGCACATCCTGATCGGCGCCTATGACGCGACGCTGGCCATGATGCGAGCCGTCGGCGCCGACCCCGACCTGCTGCTGCGCCGCCAGCCGCTGGCACTGAGCTTCGCCGACGGCTTCGAACTGCGCGCGCGTTCCGGCAGCCGGCTGGGTCTGGCCATGGCCTTCCTTGGCTGCCGCGGCCTCGGCTGGCGCGACCGCCTCGCGGCACTGCGCCTGATGCGCGCCATCGAGCGGCCATGCGGCAAGGACGAAACGGTCGCCGGGCTGCTGGCACGCACCGCGCAGACTGCAAACAACACGCGGCACCTGTGGGCGCCGCTGTGCATCGCTGCACTGAACACCGGCATCGTGGACGCCAGCGCGCATGTTTTCGCCTGCGTACTGCGCGACAGCCTCATGGGCGCTCGCGGCGCCTCCGACCTGCTGCTGCCCAGGGTCGATCTCGGGCAGCTGTTTCCCGAACCGGCCGTCGATTGGCTGACGGCACATGACTGCGCAGTCCGCACCGGTGTCCGCATACGGGCAGTACGCGAGGACGAAGGCGGTTTCGCGCTGTCCGACGGCACGGCGGGCGAGATTTTCGACCGCGTCGTATTCGCCGCCAGCCCGCATCAGGTGCCGGCCCTGCTCGGCGAACTGCCCGGACTGACTGCGCTGGCTGCACAGATCGGGCTGCTCGAATACGAGCCGATCAGCACGGTCTACGCCGCCTTCGATGCCGGCATGCGGCTGCCGGCCGCGATGACCGGTTTTGCCGAAGGCGAGCCGCACTGGCTATTCGACCGTGGCGCACTGGGCGGCCCGGCCGGCCTGACCGCCAGCGTGATTTCAGCCGCAACGATGCCGCGCGAACAGACCGAAGCTGCCGTGCTGGCGACCTTGCGCGCACACCATCCGGACTTGCCGGCCCCGCTGTGGGTGCGCACGATCACCGAAAAGCGCGCGACCTTCCGCTGCACGCCGGCACGCGTGCCCGTGGCGCAGCCGGCCGACGCGCGCATCGCGCTCGCCGGCGACTATCTGCTGCCGGACTACCCGGCCACGCTGGAATCGGCGGTACGCAGCGGCGTCGCCGCCGCGCGCCGGATCAGCGCACCGTCACCCTGACGTCGTCGCACTCGACCACCTGACCGGCGCGGATCTTGGCGGTCTTGCGCGACTCGGGCCGACCGTCCACCCGCACGTCTCCCTGCGCAACGCGCACCTTGCCCTCGCCGCCGCTGGTGACGATGCCAGCCAGTTTCAGCAGATCGCACAGTGCGACGTACTCGCCAGTCAGCACGAATTCCCGGTTTTGCATGATGTACTTTCAGAACGCGCACAGGCGCTCGCAGGCCTGTGCGATGAGGGTTTCGCTCTTGGCGAAGCAGAAGCGGATGAGCCGCGGATCGAAACCGTCGTGGTGGAAGGCGGACACAGGAATGGCGGCCACGCCGGCCTCGTGCATCAGCCGGCGCACGAAAACCTGATCCGGTTCATCGCTGATCTCGCCGTAACGCGCCAGCTGGAAATAGGTGCCGGCGCAGTCCAGCAGTTCGAAGCGCGAACCGCTCATGCGGGCGCGGAAGTCGTCACGCTTCTGCTGGTAGAAGGCACCAAGGTCGAGATAGCGCGAGGGTTCGGCCATGTAGTCGGCAAGACCCAACTGCGCCGGCGTATTCACGGCGAACACGTTGAACTGGTGGACGCGCCGGAATTCGGCCGTCAGCGACGGCGGCGCGCAGACGAAGCCCACCTTCCAGCCGGTGACATG
>DATCUL010000449.1:0-9502 GCA_036567405.1 Methyloversatilis sp.
GCCGCGAATGTGGCCCGATACCACCGATACGGCACCGAATTCGCCCATTGCCCGCGCATTGGTCAGGATTACGCCGTACAGCAGGCCCCACTTGATGTTCGGCAGCGTGACGTACCAGAAGGTCTGCCAGCCGTTCGCGCCCAGCACCACCGCCGCCTCTTCCTCTTCCTTGCCCTGCGCCTGCATCAGCGGAATCAGCTCGCGGGCGATGAAGGGGAAGGTGACGAACACAGTGGCCAGCACGATGCCCGGCACGGCGAAGATCACCTTCAGGTCGTGCGCCGCCAGCCACGGGCCGAACCAGCCCTGGGCGCCGAACAGCAGCACGTAGATCAGGCCCGCGACCACTGGCGAAACCGAGAACGGCAGGTCGATCAGCGTGATCAGGAAGTGCTTGCCCCTGAAGTTGAACTTGGTGATCGCCCAGGCCGCCGATACGCCGAACACCAGATTCAGCGGCACGGCGATGACCGCAGCGATCAGTGTGAGCCGGATCGCCGACAGCGCGTCCGGCTCGACCAGTGCCGCCAGATAGGTGTCCCAGCCCTTGCGCAGCGCCTCGACGAATACCGCGATCAGCGGCATCAGCAGGAACAGCACGAAGAAGGTCAGCGACACGCCGATGAGGGTCCACTTGACCCAGGTCGGTTCGCGCGTCGCCGAACGCGATTCGAAGCGTGCGGCGTGGTCGGTCTTGGCGTGCAGTGCAGTTGCGCCGGCCATCAGCGGTTCCTCCCGGTTGCGCGTTCGGTCCATGCCTGCAGGCCGTTGATGCCGAGCAGCAGCAGGAAGGAGAACACCAGCATCACTACGGCGATCGCGGTGGCGCCCGCGTAGTCGTACTGTTCGAGCTTGGTGATGATCATCAGCGGCGTGATCTCGGACACCATCGGAATGTTGCCGGCGATGAAGATGACCGAGCCGTATTCGCCGACGGCCCGAGCGAAGGCCAGCGCAAAGCCGGTCAGCAGCGCCGGTGCCAGTATCGGCAGCGTCACGTGGCGGAAGGTCTGCCAGCGGCGCGCGCCCAGGCTGGTCGCGGCTTCCTCGAGTTCGGTGTCCAGATCCTCGAGGATGGGCTGCACCGTGCGCACGACGAAGGGCAGGCCGATGAACACCAGCGCCACCAGCACGCCGAGCGGACCGAACGCGACCTTGATGCCGGCCGGTTCCAGGATCGATCCGAGCCAGCCGTTCTTCGCGTACAGCGCGGTCAGCGCGATGCCGGCCACCGCGGTCGGCAGCGCGAAGGGCAGATCGATCAGCGCATCCACCAGCTTTTTGCCGGGAAATGAATAGCGCACCAGTGCCCACGCGAGCATCAGGCCGAACACGGCGTTGATCGAGGCGGCAAGCAGCGAGGCGCCGAACGACAGGCGGTAGGACGCCAGCACGCGCGGCGCGGTGACGACGTCCCAGAACTGCGCCAGCCCGAGGCTGGACGTCTTGATGAAGACGGCCGACAGCGGGATCAGCACGATCACCGACAGGTAGAACAGCGTGTAGCCCAGCGTCAGGTTGAAGCCCGGCAGTACCCGCAGGGTGCGCCGGCTCATGGCGTGCGCTCCGCAAGGGCCAGGGATGGTGAGTTCATGAATCGCCCCGAATGATGTGTCGAGGCGCCAGATTAGAGAGCGGCTCTAATTACTGGAAATAATAAGAAATGGATTGCTTAGCTTTAATTTGAATTTATGGCGGCGGCACATACTCGTACCTGCTGTCCGGGTCCAATCCATCGATTCCAGTTCGCTCATCGCTCGCCTGCGGAGCGTCCGCGGGGCTGCGGTGCGGCCCCGTCAGCGAATGCGCCAGCCATCGGCGGGCTGAATCATTAATGCACGTCAACGAGCACGGTCGACAGACTCGGAGAATCGGGATGAAGGCGGTGCGTTGTGGTCCGGAATGGCTGCTGTTTCCGGCCCTCGCTGAAACACGATCGACCGGAGCGCTGATGGAGGGGGGAAGGATGGGATGCAGAGGCCTTGCCGGACTGATTCTTGCGATGGCGCTGGCGGGATGCGGGACAAGATATGTGGCGATACCGGCATCCGGTGTGGCCGATCACCTGCAGCAGCCGGAATCCGCACTGATCATCGGAAGGGTGCTGCTGCGGGATGGCACCCGTGTCGAGCCTGATTCTTCCTGGATAAATCCGTCGCTTCATTTTGCCCATGCGCCGGCCGGGGCCGATCTGCCGGAGCAGTCGCGGCAGCACGAAGGGATCATGAATTATCAGGGGGATTTCATCACGTCCGTGACCACCGACAGGGAAGGCTACTTCTATTACTTCCTGCCGCCGGGGCGTTACAAGGTGAATTACGTCCATCCGCATGGACGGCCCCTGCTCGGCTTCGATGTGCCCCGTCCCGGCAGGACCTACTATCTGGGTACTCTGATATTCGACAAAGGGTCTTTGGCGAATACCCTCAACGACCTGACCTTCCCGGCCCTTGCCGATCAATCGGCACAGGTTGCTGCCGATCTGCATGAAAAGCTGAGCGGCACCCTTCTGGCGGGCCTTGAAAAGTCGGCGTTCCATCCCTTGCCATGCTCTTTTGCGAGCATCGGCTTTCCTCCCGGCGAAGACCACTGGAGCCCGCCCGGAAACGCAGCCGTTGGACGGGGGCCGGTGGCGATTACGGTTTCGCACTTCGCGCCCCGGACCAATATCGATCCACTGACCGAAGGAAAGCGGGTGGCAAGCGGGAAACTGGCCGGGGCCGGCGTTGTCAGCGGTGCCACGGCAGGTGCGCTCGTGCCGCTGACAGATCCGGTCGGATGGGTCTTCTATCCATTCATCGCGCCCATCACCATTACCGTGGGGGCTGTGGCCGGCGGCACGGCGGGTGGTGTCATGGGGGCTGCCATGGGTCTGGACGACGACCAGGTGCGAAAACTGGACGTCGCCGTTGGCGAGACGTTCCGCGGGATGCCGGTTCAGGAACGTCTGGCCGGGAAAATCCGGGCGGCCACGCAAGACGTAAGGACGGATGTGGCCGTCCTCGGCGAAGCCGGGCCCAGATCCAAAGGCGAAGATCCTGACTATCTGCCGCTCGGGAACGAGGGTTACAAGGAATTCATAGAGGTGTCGTTGATCAAGGCCGGGTTGAATGTCGAAAAGACGGATCCCGTCCGATTGACGCTGCTCTTGACCATGCGGTTGAAGTTCGGGGCGCCGGAGCATGCGGATTCCGCGCAGGTGAAATTTCTGGAATTCACGAGCCGGCCAGCCGGTTTCGATGGTCTTGTGGCGAACAAGGGGGCAGGACTTTCCGCCATGCTGAACGACAGTCTGGACCTGGTCGGGCATTGCCTGGCCGAGGCGCTGTTTCCGGAGGTTCCTGCCGCCTTGTCCCGATAGGACAGCTGTCGACAGGCAGGTCAGAGGCGATGCTGGTCGCGAAGCCCGGTTCGATGCACGGGCAAGGCCATGTCCGGCGTCAGCCGGGCACGGTCAATCCGGCCGCCAGTGCCGATCCATGCACAACGGCCGCGCCTATGGTCAGCACGATGGCTGGCCGCAGGCGGCCGGGTTCGTTCCTGTGCCGGAACAACTGCAGCGCCGCAGCGGCCGACAGTGGCAGCGACAACAGACCCCACAGCACTGCGCCGGGCAGCAGATCGAGGCCGACTGCCACGGGCAGCCAGCCGTGCGCCAGCAGCCCCAGGCAGCAGTACAGCGTGGCTGCGCCGGTCGGCCCCAGCTTCACGGCCAGCGTCCGCTTGCCGACGCTGGCGTCGGCTGCGGCGTCCGGAAAACCGTTGATCAGCAGTATGTTGGCCACCAGCAGCGCATAGCCGGCCGCGGCGAGCGCCGGCAGCGGGCTGAAGGCGCCGCGCTCGACGTAGTCGGCGCCGATCACGATCAGCCACCAGGCCGCGGCCACTGCGGCTTCGCCCAGACCGCGCGACATCAGAGCCAGTGGCGGCGCCGAGTAGGCCCAGCCGATCAGCATGCCGGCAGCTCCGATCGCGATCAGGCCGCTGCCGCTGCTGGCGGCCAGCACCAGACCGGCCGGCACCACGAACAGCGCCAGCGCCTGCGCCAGAAACCGGGTGTCCGGTACCGACACGTCGCCATTCTGGATCATGCGGGCACCGCCGGTGAACGGGAACAGACCGCCGGAATTGGCCTCATCGGCGCCGTTCAGCGCGTCGTGATAGTCATTGAGCACATTGGCAGATGCGTGGGCGATCAACGCCAGCAGCACGGTCGCGATCGCGCGGACTGTATCGATGCCGCCGACGGTGGCGGCGGACGCCAGCCCCATCAGGCAGGCGACCAGGGTGATCACGAGAAAGCCCGGCCGCGTCATGCGCAGGCCGGTACGCCAGGAAATGTGTGTCGGGTTCGCGTTCATCGGCGAATGCTAGGGTCGGTTGGCATTGAATCGCAAGCCGCGCGCTGAAGTGGGCGCCCGCGCCGGTGACCTCTTCGGCGCCCATCGGGGTTGCAAGGCGCCCGGCACGGCCTGCGTTGTACGCCTCGTAGAGGCCGCCAGTCTCGACTTCGTTGCACGCCTTGCCCGTGGCGCGCCCTGCAAACGTGGTCTGCGATTCAGAGCCGACAGTCCCCGGCCTGCTGTCCGATCTCGTTTAAACGCGTACCTCAGATTGCCTGCGCCAGCCGGGGCTCCGCGGCCAGTCTGGCCTGTTGCCGCAGGCGCTCGACCAGCACGAGTCCTTCGGGCCACGGGCCGTGACCGGAGTCGGTATTGACGTGGCCGGCATTGCCCAGATCGACCAGTTCGGCACCCCAGCGGCCGGCCCACGACTGCGCCGATGCGTAGCTCATCCACGGATCGTTGCGGCTGGCCGCCAGCACCGATGGAAAGTCGAACCGGACGTCGGGAATGCGTGCGGCGATGCCGAATTTTTCCGGATTGGCCGGCGCGACGAACAGCGCGCCGGCGATCCGTCCGGGCATCCGGTGTGCGGCGACGGCAGATGCGAGGCAGCCGAAACTGTGTGCGACCAGGAATACCGGTGCCTGCTGCCGCAACACCGCCTGTTCGACCCGCGTCGCCCAGCGGTCGATGTCGGGCACCGACCAGTCCGCCTGTTCCACGCGGCCGGCACCGAGCAGCGGCTCGATCCAGCTCTGCCAGTGTGCGGGGCCGCTGCCATGCAGCCCGGGTACGACCAGTATTCGGTCCATCGTCTCTTCCTCCGCCGGATGCCGGAAATGCCGCGGGCGGCATTGCGCCGCCCGCCATCGTGCTCCGGTTTGTCGCTTCAGCGCACGCTGATCTGGTCGAACAGCCCGCCGTCGGCGAAATGGGTCTTCTGCGCCTTGTCCCAGCCGCCGAATTCGGCGTCGATGGTGAAAAGCTTGACCGGCGCGAAGGTCTTCGCGTACTTGGCGGCGACCTTGGCATCGACCGGACGGTAGTAGTTCTGCGCGGCGATCTCCTGCCCTTCGGTGCTGTACAGGTACTCGAGGTAGGCGGTGGCCACGGCACGGGTGCCGCGCTTGTCGACCACCTTGTCGACCACGCTGACCGGCGGTTCGGCCAGGATGGACAGCGACGGCGTGACGATCTCGAACTTGTCAGGCCCCAGCTCCTTGACCGCCAGATAGGCCTCGTTTTCCCAGGCGATCAGCACGTCGCCGATGCCGCGTTCGACGAAGGTGGTGGTCGAGCCGCGTGCGCCGGAGTCGAGCACCTTCACGTTGCCGTAGAGCTTCTTGACGAAGTCCTTGGCCGTGGCGTCCGAGCCGCCCGGCTGCTTGGTGGCGTAGGCCCAGGCGGCGAGGTAGTTCCAGCGGGCGCCGCCCGAGGTCTTGGGATTCGGGGTGATGACCTCGACGCCCGGCTTGACCAGGTCGTTCCAGTCCTTGATCGCCTTCGGATTGCCCTTGCGCACCAGGAACACGATGGTCGAGGTGTAGGGCGAGGCGTTGTGCGCGAGGCGCTTCTGCCAGTCCGCGGGAATGAGCTTGCCGTTCTGGTGCAGCGCGTCGACGTCGTAGGCGAGTGCGAGCGTGACGACGTCGGCTTCGAGTCCGTCGATGACCGAGCGCGCCTGCTTGCCGGAGCCGCCGTGCGACTGCCTGACCGACACGTTGTCGCCGGTCTTGGCCTTCCAGTACTTGGCGAAGGCGGTGTTGAAGTCCTGGTACAGCTCGCGCGTCGGGTCGTAGGACACGTTGAGCAGCGTGATGTCGGCAGCAAAGGCCGGAGCGGCGATGCCGGTGCCGAGAATCAGGGCGGCAGCGAGGGTGCGAAGGGTGCGGCGCATTTTGGAACTCCGTACTGAATGGTTGACGGGTTCCACTCTAGGCACTGCCGCCGCGCGGACGAACCAATTAAATCTGCAGTGCTTTGCGCACTGCAGATGGAATGCTTATTCCCCGGGAGAAAATGGCCGGTGCTGTCCGGTAGATCGGTTCCGGGTGTCAGGAGCGCGAGCGATGGGCTCGCCGTCGGGCATTCGGGGCACCGAATGGCGCTGATACTGCGCCCGCCCCGGATTTCCCGAGCATGTCCATATTGATCGCATCACTGCGTGCGCTTGCCCTCCCGCGACGCCAGCCGCTTTGTCGTGGCGAGCAGCTGCGCCTCGTCGTCGACGATGCGCGCGGCTTCCTGCAGCAGCACGTCCTTGCGTTCCTTCAGTGCCTTTTCGGTTGCCAGTTCCGCGGCAAGGCTGCGTTCGCCGGACTGCAAGCCGTCGTCCTTCAGCGCGTTCAGCTTGTCGGCACCGTCCTGATTCGCTCGGGCCTTCAGCCGGGCCTCGCGCGCTTCCTTGTCCTTGCGCCGCTCGGCTTCGTTCAGCGACACGCTCTTGCTGTCGCGCAGGCGCTTCGCTTCGGCGACGTCCTCGAGCAGGTAGCCGTATTCCCGGTCGCTGGCCACGCGGGCCTCGTGGCGGCTCTGCAGTGCCGGCAGCAGCCCGCGCAGATCGCCGGCCGGCGTGAAGTCGGCTGGATCGATGCGGGTCCACGGCAATGCGTTGTCGAAGCTGGCTTCGCCGCCGTCGTCGTCCTCGAGAACCGATGGCAGGCGGATGTCGGGGATCACGCCCTTGAGCTGCGTGGTGCCTCCGTTGACGCGGAAGAACTGGGCGATGGTCATCTTCAGTTCGCCGTACGCCGGCTGCTTCTTCCGGGCGACCTCGTTCAGGTCGACGATGGTCTGCACCGTGCCCTTGCCGAAGCTGGTGTCGCCGAGGATGGGTGCGCGGCCGTAGTCCTGCAGTGCAGCGGCGAAGATTTCCGACGCCGAGGCCGAACCGCGGTTGATCAGCACCGCCATCGCGCCGTCCCAAGCGACGCCGGGGTTGTCGTCGCTCTGGGCGTCGATCTTGCCGTCCGAGCGGCGCTGCAGCACGACCGGCCCCCGGTCGATGAACAGCCCGGTCAGATCGATCGCTTCGCGCAGCGAACCGCCGCCGTTGTTGCGCAGGTCGATCAGCAGGCTGTCGACCTTCTCCTTCTTCAGCTCCTCGATCAGGCGGGCCACGTCGCGGCTGGTGCTGCGGTAGTCCTTGTCGCCCTTGCGACGGCCCTCGAAGTCGTCGTAGAAGGTCGGCAGATTGATCACGCCGACCTTGCGGGTGGCGCTGCCTTCGCCGACATTGATGATGGATTTCTTGGCTGCCTGATCGTCCAGCTTGATCTTGTCGCGCACGATGACCACACGCTTGTGCGCGCCGTCCGGCGCGTCGGCCGGCAGCACGTCCAGCACCACCCGGGTGTCCTTCTCGCCGCGGATCAGCTTGACCACGTCGTCCACGCGCGAGCCGACCACATCGACCAGCGCACCGTTCTCGCCCTGACCGACACCGACGATGCGGTCGCCCACGGCCAGCTTTTCCGAGCGCGCGGCCGGGCCGCCGGCCACCAGTTCGCGGATGGTGACGTACTCCTCGCGCTCCTGCAGCACGGCGCCGATGCCGACCAGCGACAGCCGCATCGAAATGTCGAACGAGTCGGCCGCGCTCGGGCCGAGGTAGTTGGTGTGCGGCTCGATCGACATGGCGTAGGCGTTCATGAAGATCTGGAACACGTCCTCGCTCTTGCTGCGTTCGGCGCGCGTCCGGTTGTTCTCGTAGCGCTTGTCCAGCATCGCCACGATGGCCGCGTCGTCCTTGCCACCGAGCCGCAAGCGCAGCCAGTCGTACTTGACTCGCTTGCGCCAAAGCTCGCGCATTTCCGCGTCGTCCTTCGGCCACGGCGCCTTGTCGCGCGCGTATTCGTAGGTTTCCGCCACGGTGAAGTCGAAACCCTTTGCGAGCAGGCTCTTTGCGTCGCGCATGCGTTCGGCGATGCGCAGCTGGTAGAGCTGGAAGATGTCGAAGGCGACGTTGAGCTTGCCCTGGATCAGCGCGTCGTCGAGCAGGGTGCGTGCGCCCGAGAAGCGGTCGATGTCGGCCTGCGTGAAGAAGATGTGCTCCGGATCGAGCGTCTTGAAGTAGCGGTCGAAAATCTTGACCGACAGCGCATCGTCCAGCGGCGTGGCCTTGTAGTGATAGCGGCTGAGCACCGCGGCGCTCAGTGTGGCGGCCTGCGCCTGCTCCGCCAGCGGCATCAGCCGCGGTGCGGGCGCGGACTGCGCCAGGGCCGGCTGCAGGCAGCAGGCGAGCGCCAGAAGCAGGGGCGTGACAAGGCGGCGGTTCATTTCCGGTCTCCGGCAAGGGGTAGGTGAACGTGGATGGCGACGAAATCGGCGTCCGGCAGGCAGTCAGGCATATTGGGGTCGGCGGCGGCACGGAATAAGGGCATAAGTCGCCATGGACAGCGATTGTGCACCGTAGTTGCCCCGCAGTCGCCGGCATTCCTGTTGCAGTCTTGTCTCGCCATGTTTCCGCATGTTGCGCCACCCGATTTGATCGACCGCGACGCGGGGTTTTTTGCAGGAGCGAGCCATGCTCGCGATAGCGCGCGTTGATCCTCGGCAGGCATTGTTTGACGACAGGATCGCGAGCATGACTCGCTCCTACAGGGGGCGCCAGCATTGGATCTCAATCACAGGGCCGGGCGAGGTTTTTGTGGGAGCGAGCCATGCTCGCGATAGCATGCGTTGATCGTTGGCCCGCGTTGTTCGACGCCCGGATCGCGACCATGGGTCGCCCCCACAGGGGGCGCCGCCATTGGATATCCGTCACGGGGCCTGGCAAGTTTTTGTAGGAGCGAGCCATGCTCGCGATAGCGCGCGTTGATCCTCGGCAGGCATTGTTTGACGACCGCATCGCGAGCATGGCTCGCTCCTACGAGGGGGCACGGCGCGGGGAGCCGGTGTGGCGACGCCATGCGCGCTGGCGTGACAAGCTGGCATAGTCGCGCCTTCGAATTCCGGAATTTCCGCGTCCGCCATGCATCCGCTGTCCCGCCTGTTCGACTACGCCCGCCAGTACCGCCGCGATGTGCGCATCGCGTCGCTGTATTCGGTACTCAACAAATTCTTCGATGTGCTGCCGGAAATCCTGATCGGCGTCGCGGTCGACGTCGTGGTCAACCAGAAGGCGTCCTTCCTCGCGCGCGCCGGCATCATCGATC
>DATCUL010000450.1:0-7544 GCA_036567405.1 Methyloversatilis sp.
CGCGAGGTCCAGCCACAGGTCGCCGCCGTCGCCGCCCTCGAACTGCTTGGAGAGCAGTGGTGCGTCGGGTGTGCGCGCCCAGGCCTTCCACGCAACGTGCCGTGGCGAATCGGCTGCGCGGTGGGTGCGCAGACAGGCAAATTCGTCGCTGCCTTCGTCGCTGGCGTGCCGGACGCCGTCACCAGAGCCGGTCAGAGGCAGAGGTGGTCGTTCCGCCTCGGGCCGGGCATGGACGAGACACCGCCGGAGCGGCTGCGCGTAGGACCAAGCACGGATCAGTCCGAGCGGATAGCGGGTGGTCAGCGTCAGGCGGCCCGGAGTCATCCATCCGCGCCGGTGCGACGGCAATTGCAGCGTCACGGTGCGGCTCTGTCCTGCATCGAGGTCGAACTGCACCGCGTTGCCGCCGGGCATTGCAAGCCGCAGTGCCCGACGCGGACGGGAGGATGCGTTGTCCAACCGGATCGGAAAGCCGACCTGATGTCCGGCGAATACCGGTTCCGGTGGCATTTCCTGCAGGCGCAGCCCGAGCAGGTTGCGGAAGGTGTGCAGCAGCGCGACCTGACCCAGACCGGCGAGCATGAATACCAGTGCAAAGCCCAGACTCAGCGTGTAGTTGATCGCGGTCAGCAGCATGGCCAGAACCGCACAACCCCACGCGATGCCGGCGCCGGTCGGCAGCACGAAGATGCGCCGTCTGTCCAGTATCACCGGCATCTCCGGCGAGCCGCCCAGCGTGGACAGCCAGCGGCGCAGCGCCTCGCGCATCACACGGGCAGGGCGACCGCCTGCAGCAACTGGCGAGCCGCTTCGTCCGGGGAGTCGGAGGGGTCGAAACGGGGCAGCCGGTGCAAGGCGACCGCAGGCAAAACGGACTGCACGTCCTCGGGCAGCACGTGGCTGCGCGCTTGCAGCAGCGCGTGCGCACGTGCCGCGGCCAGCAGTGCCAGCCCGGCGCGGGGACTCAGACCCAGCCGGTAGGTGCCGCCGGCCCGGGTGTGGGCGATCAGTGCCTGTACATAGTCGACGAGCGCCTCGCTGACATGCACGCTCTCGGCCTGAGTGCGCCAGCTGGCCAGAGCAGCGGCGTCGGCCAGCGGTGCCAGCCCCGCCAGCCGGTCGCGTCCGTGGTGGCCGGTCAGCAGCGCGCGCTCCGCCGCAGGGTCGGGGTAGCCCATCGTGATGCGCATCATGAAGCGGTCGAGCTGCGACTCCGGCAGCGGATAGGTGCCGATCTGGCTGGCAGGATTCTGGGTCGCGATCACGAAAAAAGGCTCCGGCAGCGGTCGCGTCTCGCCCTCGATGCTGACCTGGTGCTCTTCCATCGCTTCGAGCAGCGCGCTCTGCGTGCGCGGCGTGGCGCGGTTGACCTCGTCGGCCAGCAACACCTGGGTGAACACCGGCCCCGGGTGGAAGCGGAAGGCGCCCGTTTCGCGCTCGAATACCGACACGCCGAGAATGTCGGCCGGCAGCAGGTCGCTGGTGAACTGCACGCGCCGGAAGTCCAGCCCGAGCAATCTGGCCAGTATGTGGGCCAGCGTGGTCTTGCCGGTGCCCGGAACGTCCTCGATCAGCAGGTGACCGCCCGCGATCAGGCAGGTCAGCGCAAGTTCGATCCGGTTGCGCTTGCCGAGAATGAGCGTGGATGCGGCATCGACGATGGTGCTGGGGGCGGGCATATGGCTTGAGCTTGATCGAGTTCTGAACGGATAATGGGCCGACAACAGTGCGTCACGGCGTGAGTGCGGCCGCGCGCATACAGAACGCAGGTATATCGAGGAGGCGCGGTGACCACCGCATACATTACACATCGCGAGTGCGCGCTGCATGACATGGGCCCGCAACATCCGGAATGTCCGGAACGGCTGGCTGCCATACAGGACCGCCTGATCGCCAGCGGACTGGACATCTGCCTGTCGCACCACGACGCGCCGCTGGCCGACATCGACATGCTGGCCCGAGCGCACTCGGCCGAATACCTGCGGCAGGTGTTCGACGCGGCGCCGGCCTCGGGCATCGTGCATCTCGACCCCGATACCGCGATGTGCCGCGATTCGCTGCGTGCCGCCCGGCGCGCCGCCGGTGCCGGTGTTTACGCGACCGATCTGGTGATGTCGGGAGCTGCGGTCAATGCCTTCTGCGCCATCCGCCCCCCCGGCCATCACGCCGAGTACGGCCGTGCGATGGGGTTCTGCTTCTTCAACAACATCGCTGTCGCGGCGCGTCATGCGCTCGAGGTGCATGGGCTGGAACGCGTGGCCATCGTCGATTTCGACGTGCATCACGGCAATGGCACCGAGAACATCCTGGCCGGCGACCCGCGCATGCTGATGGTCGGCATCTTCCAGCATCCGTTCTATCCGTATTCCGGGGCGCCCCCGCTGGCCGACAACATGTGCAATGTGCCGCTGCCCGCCTGTACTCGGGGAGATGGGTTTCGCGAGGCAGTCAGCACACGCTGGCTGCCACGGCTGGAAGAGTTTTCGCCGCAGATGCTGTTCATTTCGGCTGGTTTCGACGCACATATCGAGGACGACATGGCTTCGCTCGGTCTGGTCGAGGCGGATTACGCCTGGGTCACCACGCAGCTGGTCGAGTTCGCCCGCCGTCACTGCAAGGGGCGCATCGTGTCCATGCTGGAAGGCGGCTACGCGCTCTCGGCGCTGGGGCGTAGCGTGGCCGAACACATCCGGGCGCTGGCCGAGCTGGGGTGACGGCGGATTCAAGATGCAAGGTTCAAGATGCAAGATTAAAGATGCAGGGAAAGTCAGGATCTTGCCGACTTGCATCTTGAATCTTGAGACTGAAAGCTGCGTTGTTACAGACGGACGCACCACGCATGTTGGGCTTGCCCCCGGGCTCCGGTAGAATGCCGCGTTTCCTGACGAAGCACGCTTCTTACATGATTACCGGATCGCTCGTCGCCATCGTCACCCCCATGCTCGACGATGGCAGTCTCGACTACGCGCGCCTGCGCGGCCTGCTCGACTTCCATATTGCAGAAGGCACGGACGGCATCGTGATCGTCGGCACCAGCGGCGAATCGCCGACGGTCGATTTCGACGAACACTGCGAACTGATCCGGATGACGGTCGAGCACTGCGCCGGCCGCATTCCGGTCATCGCCGGTACCGGCGCCAATTCCACGCGCGAGGCGATAGAACTGGCGCGGCACGCGAAGTCGGTCGGCGTCGATGCCTGCCTGTCGGTCGTGCCGTACTACAACAAGCCGACCCAGGAAGGTCTGTACCGCCATTTCCGCGCCCAGGCCGAAGCGGTCGATGTGCCCTTCATCCTGTACAACGTGCCGGGTCGCACGGTCGCCGATCTGTCCAACGAAACCACGCTGCGGCTGGCGGAAATCCCGAACATCGTCGGCATCAAGGACGCGACCGGCAATCTGGATCGCGCCGGCGAACTGATCAATCGCGCGCCAAAGGACTTCGCGCTGTACAGCGGCGACGATGCGTCGACCTGTGCCTTCATCCTGATGGGCGGTCATGGCGCCATTTCGGTGACGGCGAACGTCGCGCCACGCCTGATGCATGAAATGAACACGCTGGCACTCGCCGCCGATGCGGCCGGTGCGCGCGCGATCAACGCGAAGCTGATCGGCCTGCACCGCCATCTGTTCTGCGAGGCCAATCCGATCCCGGTGAAATGGGCGGTACATCAGATGGGGCTGATCGGCCCCGCGCTTCGCCTTCCGCTGACCGAGCTGGCGCCGCAATTCCACGAGCAAGTCCGCGCTGCGATGAAGCAGGCCGGCGTACTGAACTGAGGCTTTACCGATGACCCTTATGAAGTCCCCCGTCACGCGCTGCGCACTGCTCGTCGTGCTGGCAACCCTGTTTGCCTCCTGCTCCACCGTCAAGGAATGGATCGAACCGGACAAGGTCGATTACAAGGCCGAAGGCGCCAAGAAGGCGCCGCGCCTTGACCTGCCGCCGGACCTCTCGATGCCGAACGCAAGCGACCGCTTCGCGGTGCCGGATACCGGTGCCAAGGGTGCGGCCACGCTGTCCGCCTACAATGCCGACCGCTTCAATGCCGCCGGTCAGGCGATACAGCCGAATGCTGCAGTGCTGCCGGCAGTGGCCAAGATGCATATCGAACGTTCGGGCAGTCAGCGCTGGCTGGTGGTGACCGGTGCGCCCGAGCAGATCTGGCCGCAGGTCAAGGAGTTCTGGCAGGAGACCGGTTTCCTGATCAACATCGAGCAGCCGGAAGCCGGTGTGATGGAAACCGACTGGAATGAAAACCGTGCCAAGGTCTCGTCGGACATCGTCCGCAACACGCTGGGCAAGCTGATCGATCAGCTCTACTCGACGCCTGAACGCGACAAGTTCCGTACTCGCCTCGAGCCGGGCAGCGAAGCCGGTACCACCGAAATCTACATCAGCCATCGTGGCGTGGCCGAGGTGTATGTCAACGAACGCAGCGACAGTACGGTCTGGCAGCCGCGTCCTGCCGATCCGGAGCTGGAAGCGGAAATGCTGCGTCGCCTGATGGTTCGCCTGGGCGCAGACAACGAGCGCGCCAAGACGCTGCTGGCGGCCGCACCGGTCGCCGATCGCGCCAAGCTGGTGTCGGCCGACAAGGGCAGCACGCTGCAGGTGTTCGAATCGTTCGATCGCGCATGGCGCCGTGTCGGCCTGGCGCTCGACCGCGTCGGCTTCACGGTCGAGGATCGCGACCGTTCGCAGGGCGTCTATTTCGTGCGCTACATCGATCCGGAAGTGGACGCCAAGGGCAAGAAGTCGGACGGCTTCATTTCCAAGCTGCTGTTCTTCATGCCTGACGACAAACCGGATCCGAAGGCCGGCCAGAACCAGTACCGCATCCTGGTCAAGGGCGAAGGCAAGCAGAGCACCGTGCAGGTGCTGACGCGTGAAGGCGGTCTCGACGACACCGGCACGGCCAAGCGCATCCTGTCGCTGCTGCACGAGCAGCTCAAGTAAGACTGCGGGCCGGGAGCCTCCCTGTCGGGTGCTCCTGGCTTGTAGTGCGCGATACGCGGGTAACCCGCTTCAGCGTTCCGGCCGGCCGTTCGATGTCGGTCCGGCTGTACTCCTCCGCATCATGTTCGCCAGTCCGTGCAGGGTGTTGTACGCGCGTGCCCCGCGGTACATGACTGTGTGCAGGGTGCCTCGGGCGTTCCATGACCGTGTGCGTGGTGCTAAATTCGACGGGCGAACATGAGGTCGTCCGAGTGCCCCCCGACAACTTGATCAACGCCGCAGAACAGCAGACGCGTCCGCGCAGCGATGCGAAGGAACGCATATTCACCGCTGCGGAGAAGCTGTTCACCGGGCAGGGTTATGCCGCGACGTCGATGCGCATGATCGCGGCCGAGGCCGGTGTGCCGCTGGCATCGATCAACTACCACTTCCGGTCCAAGCGCGATCTGATGGAAGCCGTGTATCAGCGCGTGCTCGGTGCGGACGGCCGTCGATCGAACTATCTCGACAAGCTGGAACAGGAGGCGGGTGGCGCGCCACTGTCGGTCACCCGGATCGTCGAAACCTTCATCGAATCCACGCTGCGTCTGTCGCGCAAGGACAATGTGTCGGGCGCCGTGTTCAAGCAGCTGATCGGACGTGCCTACTTCGAGCCGGGTGACGACTTCATCCCTGACGAATACGTGCGGATCATGGATCGCTATCGTGGCGCGCTCATGCGTGCGTTGCCCGGTCTTGGCGAGGACGAAGTGATGCGTCGCATGTACTACTTCGTCGGCATCGTTGCTTACGTGATGGCCGGGCGCGACGTGATGCATCTGCTCGGGCGCTGCCTTGCGGCTGACGCAAACGATCCCGAACGCCTGCTGCGTGCGCTGGTGCCCTTCATCGTGGGGGGCATGCAGGCGCCAGCGCCACGATAGACCGTTGCACCCCCGACGCCGGATCGGAGCGGGTGCCCGGATCCGGCGCCACGGAACCGGTTCCTCACTGAGCCGGTCGGCTGAGCAGGTGTCAGCCTTGTGTGACCCGCTGTGCGATGTGCGCCAGAGCTTCTTCCACCTGATCGATCAGGATCAGGCAGAGATCGCCCGGCTGCAGGTCTTCCAGTGCGTGGTCGATCGCGGTGAATTCGCCCTGGATGTCGCAGACTGCCGTGGTGCGGCTGGCGCCTTCCAGACCGTCGCGCAGCAGGCGGATGACCTCGCCGTCGGCGCGTCCGCGCTGGCACTGATCCTGATACAGGATGACGCTGTCGAATGCCGCGCCGAGGATTTCGGTCTGGCGCCGGATGTCCTCGTCGCGCCGGTCGCCGGCGCCGCTGATGACCACGCTGCGCCGCTGCGCCGGCAGTGCATCCACCGCCTGCACCAGTGCCGTGATCGCATCGGGGTTGTGGCCGTAGTCGGCGATCAGCGTGGCGCCGCGGTAGTCGAACACGTTGAACCGGCCGGGTGCCGTGTCGGCATCCGACACGAAGCTGGCCAGTCCGGTGCGAATCGCTGCCCAGTCCAGACCGAGCGCCCATGCGGCACCGAGTGCCGCCATCGCGTTCTCGACCTGGAAGCCGAGCTTGCCGCCACGCGTCAGCGGCACCTGCTGCAGCGGGATGCGTACTGCGCTGCTGCCTTCGGCCGCGACCAGTGCGCCGTCCTCGACATAGATGACGCGTCGTCCGCGCGCGCGGTGCGTCGCGATCACCGGATGCATGCGATCCTGGGCGAAAAAGGTGACCGAGCCGGGGCAATGCTCCGCCATCGCGGTGACCACCGGATCGGCGGCGTTCAGCACCGCCATGCCCTTGGGCGCGACGTTCTGCACGATGACGCGCTTGACCACGGCCAGATCTTCCACCGTGTTGATGTAGGCCAGCCCGAGGTGGTCGCCGCTGCCGATATTGGTTACCACCGCCACCTGGCAGGCGTCGAATCCGAGGCCTTCGCGCAGCACGCCGCCGCGGGCGGTTTCCAGCACAGCGGCATCGACGTCCGGATGCGCCAGTACATTGCGTGCGCTCTTCGGGCCGCTGCAGTCGCCGGTGTCTATGCATTCCCGGTCGACGAACACGCCGTCGGTGGTGGTCATGCCGACGCGCAAGCCGGTCTGCGCTATCAGGTGGGAAATCAGGCGGACGGTCGTGGTCTTGCCGTTGGTGCCGGCGACCGCGACCACAGGGATGCGTGCGTCGTCGCCCGGCCCGAACAGCGTCGACACGATGGCCTCGCCGACCTGCCGGCCCTTGCCGAATGACGGCGTCAGGTGCATGCGCAGACCTGGCGCGGCATTGACCTCGACGATGCCGCCCGACTGTTCCTCCAGCGGCTTGAGCACCGTCTTGCAAACCACGTCGACGCCGCAGATGTCCAGACCTATGGTGCGTGCCGCCTCGATCGCACGGGCCGCCAGCTCCGGGTGCACCTCGTCGGTGACGTCGGTGGCGCTGCCGCCGGTCGACAGGTTGGCGTTGTTGCGCAGCACGACGCGCTCACCCAGCGCCGGAATGCTTTCCGGCGTGAAACCCTGCACCGACAGGCGCGCCTTGGCGATGTCGTCGATGCGCATCTTGGTCAGCGAGGTGGCGTG
>DATCUL010000451.1:0-6948 GCA_036567405.1 Methyloversatilis sp.
GGTCCGTCTGCGCGGCGAGCGTGACCACCTGATGCGGATAGCGGCCGGCGATGCGTTCGTGCACCTTGTCGGCAAAGACGTCGAATTCGTCGTCCACCGGCGTCGCGTGTTCGTACCAGGGTTCGTCCAGCGACAGCGTGGTGGCCGGGCTTTCCAGCAGACGCAACAGCCGGGCGCGACCGGCCGGCGCGGTGTCGTCGATCAGCGCGATCGATTCGGCGATGCGCGCCGCCGCGTATTCGCCGCGCATGTGACGCGACAACCGCGCGCGGTCGTCGACCACCAGCCACAGGCCGAGTGCGTTGGCGAGCAGCAGCCCGCCGAGCAGTGCGCACAGGATCTGGCCGAACAGGCTGCGCGGCCAGATGCTCGCCGCGGCCGCCACGAAACGCGTCTTCAACCGTGCTTCTCCACCGGCACCGACAGTACGTAGCCTTCGTTGCGCAGCGTGCGGATGATGCGCGGTTCGCGGCCGTCGTCGCCCAGGCGCCGGCGCAGGCGGCTGATCATCACATCCACGGTGCGGTCGAACGGACCGGACGAGCGCCCGGCCAGCACGTCCATCAGCTGGTCGCGCGACAGCACGCGGTTGGCGTTTTCCGCCAGTGCGTTGAGCATGCGGAATTCTCCGCTGGACAGCGGCGTCACCACACCCTGGGCATCGACCAGATGGCGTGCGCCCAGCTCCAGTGTCCAGCCGGCGAAGTGGAAGGCGCGCGTGCTGCCGGCGTCGTCCGGACGCTCCGGCGCGCGCCGCAGGATGCTGCGTACCCGGGCCAGCAGTTCGCGCGGATGGAAGGGTTTGGGCAGATAGTCGTCGGCGCCCATCTCCAGCCCGATGATGCGGTCGAGCTCGTCGCCGCGCGCGGTCAGCATCAGGATCGGCAGGCGCGAGCGGGCGCGGATTTCGCGGCACAGCGCGAGGCCGTCGTCGCCCGGCAGCATGACGTCGAGTATCAGCAGGTCGCAGCCGTCGTGTTCCAGCGCGGCGCGCAGACCCGGCCCGTCGGCAACCGTGCGCACGTCCATGTCCTGCTTGCCGAGGTAGTCGCGCAGCAGTTCGCGCAGGTCGGGATCGTCGTCGACGACCAGGATGCGCGGCTTGGTGATCGGTACGTTCATGGCAGGCAGCTTAGCCATTCGCGGCGGCCGCGTCCGCATTGCGGACAATTGGGCACACTGCGTTTACGCGGTGTTAACAATGCGCTTGGCGGGGCGTGCGCTCGAACACAGCACGATCAGGCCGAGCAGCAGCCCGGCGGCGGCGTGGTCGGTGCTGTAGAGCACCAGGCCGGCGCCACCGCCGACCAGTGCCAGTTTCGCCAGGGTCCGGCTGCGTGCGAGCGCGGCGGCAACCCCGGCCGCCAGCGCCAGCCAGCCAATGCGGTGGTCGATGAATATCTGCGGTGCCCAGCGCCGCACCAGGCAGCGCCAGTCGTCGTTTGCAAGCGCGCACACGCCGTGCAGCACGTCCGATTCCATCAGGCCGTAACGCAGTGCGACGCTGCCGGCGACGGCAAGGACGAGCGCGCCCGGCAGTGCTGCGCCGACGCCGGGTGGCTGGCCGGCGGGATGGATCGGGTCATTCATCTGTAGGCGCACTCCGTCATTGAATATCGGTCGATTTTTGCTGTGTTAGCATCGCCGCGCTGCAACATCGCGGCCCGCGCGTGACGTGGCCGCAAATGCCCGCGCAGCGCCTTACCTTACCGGAAAAGAAGCGGTCGGCATGCCCGGTCGCGATGCGAACAGCGCATGAAAAGACAGATATCGTTTGCCCGGATACTGATAGCCCTGCTGATTGCGGGGGGTGTCGCGGCGGTGCATTTTGCGCTATGGGCCGTGAGCAACCGGCCGGTCAGCGTGATCGAACCCCTGGATTACATCGACGGCTTTTCCTACAGCCCGTATCGACGCGACCAGTCGCCGCTGCAGGGCAAATACCCGAGCTACGAAGAGATCGGGCAGGACATGGCGCAGCTTGGCGCCATCGCGCACCGCATCCGCACCTACAACTCGACCGAGAACCCCGAAGTGTCCGATCTGGCCGGTCAGTACGGCCTGCGCGTGACGGCTGGCGCCTGGCTCGGGGCCGACCGCGAGCGTAACCGGAACGAGATCGGTGCGCTGCTGGCCGATGTTCGCCTGCACGACAACATCGACCGCCTGATGGTGGGCAACGAGGCCTTGTTGCGTGGCGAGCTGACGGTGCCGGAAATGGTCGAGTACCTCGATCAGGTGCGCGAGGCGACCGACATTCCGGTGTCCACTGCCGAACCTTGGCACGTCTGGCTGAAGAACCCGGATCTGGCCAGCCACGTCGATTACCTCGCCGTCCACCTGCTGCCGTATCACGAGGGCCTGCCGGTGGACAAGGCCGTCGACTATGCGATGGCGCGCTATCACGAGTTGCGTGAAGCCTTCCCGGACAAGCCCATCCTGATCGCGGAAATCGGCTGGCCGAGCAAGGGGCCGACCATACAGGCGGCAGTCGCGTCGGAGGAGAACCAGGCGCGTTTCGTGCGCGAATTCCTGTACCGCTCGCTGTGCAAGAATCTCGACTACTTCCTGATCGAAGCCTACGACCAGCCGTGGAAGATCGACATCGAAGGCTGGGCGGGTGCCTACTGGGGCATGTTCAACGCCGACCGCCAGCTCAAGTTCCCGCTGGCCGGCAATGTCGATCCGAACAGCGGCTGGATCGACGACGCACTCATCGCCACCGTGTTCGCGCTGGTACCCATGCTGCTGCTGTGCCTGGCGCAGCGCGGCATGAGTGTCGGCGGCCAGCTGTGGATGTGCGTGCTGGTGCAGGCCTGCGTCACCGCCATCGTCATTTCGGCCCGCCTGCCGTCCGACTACTACTTCAGCCTGCGCGACATCACCGCGTTGATCGGTCTGGTGTTCGGCGTGATGCTCACCGCCGGCGTGCTGCTCACCAACGGCTTCGAGTTTGCCGAAGTGTTCTTCAAGCCGCGCTGGCGCCGTGCCTACAAGCCGGCCGATCCGCTGCCGGGTGGCGAGCAGCTGTTCGTGTCGGTACATCTCGCCTGCTGCAACGAACCGCCCGAGATGGTGATCGCCACCATCGACAGCCTGGCGGCGATGGACTACGAGAATTTCGAAGTCATCGTGGTCGACAACAACACGAAGGACGAGGCGCTGTGGAAGCCGGTCGAGGCGCGCATGGCCGAACTGGGGCCGCGCTTCCGCTTCTTCCACCTGCCGCAGTGGCCGGGCTTCAAGGCCGGTGCGCTGAACTTCGCGATGAAGCAGATCGATCCGCGCACCGATGTGGTCGGCGTGGTCGATGCCGACTACGTGGTGACGCCGGACTGGCTGAGCGGGCTGATTCCGCACTTCCGCGACCAGCATGTCGCCGTCGTGCAGGCACCGCAGGCGCACCGCGAGTGGGAGCAGAATTTTTTCAAGCGCATGTGCAACTGGGAGTTCGAAGGCTTCTTCCGCATCGGCATGCACCACCGCCATGAGCGCAACGCGCTGATCCAGCACGGCACGATGACGCTGGTGCGCCGTTCGCGGCTGGAGCAGTCCGGCAACTGGTCCGAGTGGTGCATCTGCGAGGACACCGAACTCGGCCTGCGCCTGCTGGAGAACGGCGACGAGCTGCGCTACATCGACCGCGTGTTCGGCCGCGGACTGACGCCGGCCAGTTTCGCCGCGCTGCGCTCGCAGCGCTTCCGCTGGGCCTTCGGCGCGATGCAGATCCTCAAGGGCCACTGGCGTGCGCTGTTCGGCCGCAGCAAGCTCACCGTGGGGCAGCGCTACCACTTCATCACCGGCTGGTTCTCGTGGTTCGGCGACGCGCTGCAGTTCCTGTTCGCGCTCGGCGCGATCGGCTGGACGGTCGCGATGCTGGTCTGGCCCAAGATGTTCTCGCTGCCGGTGACGGTGATGCTGGCGCCGGTGCTGGGCCTGCTGGTGGCCAAGGCGGCGATGGGACCGATCCTCTACCGGCGCGCCATGGACTGCCCGTGGGCCGACATCGCCGGTGCGTCGCTGGTCAGTCTGGGGCTGTCGCACTCGATCGCGCGCGGCGTCATCGCCGGCCTCACGCACAAGCGCGGCGTGTTCCTGCGTACCGCCAAGGGCAAGGGCGAGAGCGGACTGGCCAAGTTCTTCCAGCCGATCCGCGAAGAGATGTACCTGCTGCTGGCACTGATCTCTGCGGGCTCTGCCATGCTGGCCCTGCGCGGGACCGAAAGCATCGAAGTGCTGCTGTGGGTGACCATGCTCGGGCTGCAGTCGCTGCCCTATCTGGCGGCGCTGGCCTGCCAGTTCATCGCGCAGCTGCCGGACCGGCCGCTGCCGCGGGCGGCGCGGGTCGCCTGATCCATGACCGACCAACCGCGCGCGCCACACTGGGCGCGCTACGCGCTGATCCACTTCCTGGCGCTGGCGCTGCTCGCAGGCTGGCTGTGGCAGCGCAACCGGCCGCAGGCGCTGCCCGACGTGCCGGCTGCATCGGCCCGCCTGCAGTGCGTGTCCTATGCACCCTACTACCGGCCGGGCGAGTCGCCGCTGCAGCCGGATTTCAAGGTCAGCCGCGAACGCATCGATGCCGATCTGGAACGGCTGGCGAAAATTTCGGATTGCGTGCGCCTGTATTCGGTCAACCAGGGGCTCGACCAGGTGCCGCAGCTGGCGGCGCGCCACCACCTGAAGGTGCTGGTCGGTGCCTGGATCGGCGGCGATGCGGCGAAGAATGATGTCGAACTGACGCGGGCGATCGCGCTCGCCAATGAGCATCGCGACGTGGTGCGCGGGCTGATCGTCGGCAACGAGGTGCTGCTGCGGCGCGAACAGACGCCGGAGGCCATGCTTGCCTACCTAGAGCGGGCGCAGCGCGAAACCACCGTGCCGGTGACCTATGCCGATGTCTGGGAGTTCTGGCTGCGCAATGCGTCGCTGGCACAGCACGTCGATTTCGTCACCGTGCACATACTGCCGTACTGGGAGGACGAGCCGCAGCCGATCGGCCAGGCGGTGGCGCACGTGGCTGCGGTCATGCAGCGCGTGCAGGCGGAACTGGGCAAGCCGCTGCTGATCGGCGAAACCGGCTGGCCCAGCGCCGGCAAGCAGCGCGATGGCTCGCGTCCGGGCGTGATCGAACAGGCGCGTTATCTGCGCGAATTCCTGCTTGCCGCGCAGGCGCATGGCTGGCAGTACAACGTGATCGAGGCCTTCGACCAGCCGTGGAAGCGCCTGCTCGAAGGGACGGTCGGCGGCTACTGGGGACTGCTGGACGTCGACGGCAGGTCCAAGTTCGCCTGGTCGGGTGCGCTGGCCGAACGCGCCGATGGCGCGCTGCCGCTGATCGCCGGTGCGGCCGGACTGATTCTTGGCGTGCTGATCGCGCTGGCGGCACGGGTGCGCGGATCGGGCGCGCTGGCGGCGTATGCGCTGTCCGGCATGCTGGCCGGCGTGATCGCGCCGCTGCAGTTCGAATACCTGACGCTGGCCTGTCGCAGCGGCATCGAGTGGGCGGCCCTTGGCGCGGTCGCGCTGGCCGGCTGGTCCGGCTGGGCGCTGCTGCCGTTCGCGGTGGATGGGCGCCTGACGCGTCCGATGTCGGTGGCGCAGCGGGTTCTGCTGTTCGGCCTCGCGTTCAGCGGCCTGGTGCTGGCGGTCGATGGCCGCTATCGCGACTTCCCCTTCCTGCTGTTCCTGCTGCCGGCCGTGCAGTTCGGAGCAGCCTACTGGGCGCGACTGAACCTGATGCCGCGTCTGCCCGAAACACGCCTGTTCGCCGCCATCGCACTGGTCGGCAGCGCGGTGGCCTGGCTGTCCGACTGGCGGAATCCGCAGGCGCTGGCCTGGTTCGCGCTGAGCGCCGTGCTGGCCGGCGGGCTGCTGCGCAGGCCGAACGACGCGAACCCGTAGGAGCGTCGCGGTGTGGGCGCGAGTGCGGTACCCGAAGGCTGTCACCCGACGCAGCATGTGCCGGCCAGAGTCTTCGAGATGCAGGCCGACTGAGCTGAACCTGCGGGAGCGAGCCAGGCTCGCGATCCGGTGCGATGAAACGGCGTCATCGATGATCGGAGTGCGCTTTCGCGAGCATGGCTCGCTCCTACGGAAGCGTCGCGGTGTGGGCGCGAGTGCGGTACCCGAAGGCTGTCACCCGACGCAGCATGTGCCAGCCAGAGTCTTCGAGATGCAGGCCGATTGCGCTGAACCTGCGGGAGCGAGCCATGCTCGCGATCCGGCGCCATGAAGCGGCGTCATCGATGATCGGAGTGCGCTTTCGCGAGCATGGCTCGCTCCTGCAGCAAGGGCGCCGCGGTGCGGGCGCGAGTGCGTCGAAAGCCGCCGACTCAGAGGAACAGGGCCTTGTGTTCGCGTGGCTGGCAGCGCAGGTATTGCGGCGCGACGCTGATCCGGGCGCCGAGCTTTGCTGCGGCGTGCCAGGGCCAGCGCGGGTCGTACAGCATGCCGCGGGCCAGGGCGACCATGTCGGCCTGGCCGGATGCGATGACCGCTTCGGCCTGTTCCGGCTCGGTGATCAGACCGACCGCGATGGTCGGCAGGCCGCTGTCGCGCTTGATGCGTTCGGCGAATTCCAGCTGGTAGCCCGGCCTGAGCTGGATCTGCTGCAGCGGCGAGGCGCCGCCGCTCGATACGTGGATGAAGCTGGCGCCGTGCGCCTTCAGCGCCTGTGCGAACAGCACGCTCTGCTCCAGGTCCCAGCCGCCTTCGACATAGTCGGTCGCCGAAATGCGCACGCCCACCGGCTTGCCGGCCGGGAAGGCTGCGCGCACCGCGTCGAACACTTCGAGCGGGAAGCGCATGCGGTTTTCCAGCGAGCCGCCCCAGGCATCGGTGCGGACGTTGGCCAGCGGCGTCAGGAACTGGTGCAGCAGGTAGCCGTGCGCGGCGTGCAGTTCGATCGCGTCCAGCCCGAGCCGGTCTGAACGCCGGGCGGACGCG
>DATCUL010000452.1:0-1770 GCA_036567405.1 Methyloversatilis sp.
GGACACCGCCGCCGACTGCGGCTTCCCGGTCGTGCTCGAAGGCTACGAGCCGCCGCGCGACGCACGGCTGGAGGTGCTGCGCATCACGCCCGATCCTGGCGTGCTGGAAGTGAACATCCAGCCCAGTCATTCATGGGACGACATGGTGGCCGGTACCACCTTCCTTTACGAGGCCGCGCACGAATGCCGGCTCGGTACCGAAAAGTTCATGATCGACGGCCGTCACAGCGGCACCGGCGGCGGCAACCACTTCGTGCTGGGCGGCGCCACTGTGGCCGACTCGCCCTTCCTGCGCCGGCCGGACCTGCTGCGCAGCATGATCAGCTACTGGCACAACCACCCGTCGCTGTCCTACCTGTTTTCCGGTCTGTTCATCGGCCCGACCAGCCAGGCGCCGCGCATCGACGAGGCGCGCAATGACGCGGTCTACGAGATGGAGATCGCCCTGGCCGAGATCGAGCGGCGCAGCCGGGATGCCGGCTACACACCGCCCTGGCTGATAGACCGCATCCTGCGCAACCTGCTGGTCGACGCGACCGGCAACACGCACCGGGCCGAGTTCTGCATCGACAAGCTTTTCTCGCCCGACGGTTCGACCGGGCGACTCGGCCTGCTGGAGATGCGCGGCTTCGAAATGCCGCCGCATGCGCGCATGAGCCTGACCCAGCAACTGCTGCTGCGCGCGCTGATCGCCCGCTTCTGGCAGACGCCCTACTCGCCGCCGCGGCTCAAGCGCTGGGGAACCGAACTGCACGACCGCTTCATGCTGCCGCACTTCGTCTGGGAGGACATGCGCGACGTGGTCGATGAACTGCGCGCCTTCGGCTATCCGATGGAACTGGACTGGTTCGCGCCGCATTTCGAATTCCGCTTCCCGCGCATCGGCGAATACGTGGCGAACAATGTGCAGGTCGAACTGCGCAGCGCACTCGAGCCCTGGCACGTGCTGGGCGAGGAAGGCACGGCAGGCGGCACCGTACGCTACGTCGATTCGTCGGTGGAACGGCTGCAGGTCAAGGTGCACGGTCTGGTCGACGACCGGCACGTGCTGGCCGTCAATGGCCGGCGGGTGCCGCTGGCGCCCACCGGCCGGGTCGGCGAATTCGTGGCCGGCGTGCGCTACCGCGCCTGGCAGCCGTCGAACTGCCTGCACCCGATGATCGCGCCGCACGCGCCGCTGACCTTCGATCTGGTCGACGACTGGATGAAGCGGTCGATGGGCGGCTGCCAGTACCACGTGGCGCATCCGGGCGGACGCAACCACGAAACCTTCCCGGTCAATTCCTACGAGGCCGAAGGGCGCCGGCTGGCACGCTTCTTTGCGATGGGCCACACGCCGGGGCATGTGTCACCGCCGCCGGAAGAGCGCAACCCGAACTTCCCGTTCACGCTCGACCTGCGGCGCTAGGATACGTCAACCGGTCGCAGCGGGGAGCGCACACATGGCGCTCCCCGCCGTATCAGGCCGCGTCCAGCGTCGGGTAGTCGGTATAGCCCTCGGCACCACCACCGTACATCAGGTTGGCACGCAGTTCGTTGTAGCCGGCGTTTTCGCGCAGACGGCGCACCAGATCCGGGTTCGCGATGAACGGCCGGCCGAAGGCGACCGCATCGGCCGCACCCGACGACACCGCTTCCATCGCGCTGGCGCGGTCGTAGCCGTTGTTCACGATCCAGCCGCCCTTGAAACGGCGACGCAGCGCCGCGTAGTCGATCGGCGGATTGACGCTGGCCGGCGCGCGCTCACCACCGGTTTCGCCCTCGACCATG
>DATCUL010000453.1:0-17732 GCA_036567405.1 Methyloversatilis sp.
CGCGATGACGCAGCGCGTGGTCGATCAGCACCAGCGCCAGCATCGCCTCGGCGATCGGCGTGGCGCGGATGCCGACACAGGGGTCGTGCCGGCCGTGGGTATTTACGATGACCGGATTACCCGCCTTGTCGATCGAATGACGGTCAAGCCGGATGCTCGACGTCGGCTTGATCGCGATCGACACGCGCACATCCTGGCCGGTGGAAATGCCGCCGAGCACGCCGCCGGCGTTGTTCGACAGGTAGCCCTGCGGCGACATTTCGTCCGAATGCACGGTGCCGCGCTGCTCCACGCTGGCGAAGCCGGCGCCGATCTCGACCCCCTTGACCGCGTTGATGCCCATCATCGCGTGCGCGATGTCGGCATCCAGCCTGTCATACACCGGCTCACCCCAGCCGACCGGCACGCCGGAAGCCACGACCTCGATGCGCGCACCGCACGAGTCACCCGACTTGCGCAGCGCGTCCATGAAGGCCTCGAGTTCCGGCACGATGGCCGCATCCGGTGCGAAGAAAGGGTTTTCGGCAATGGCGGCGCGGTCGCGGTACTCGATGCGGACCGTACCGATCTGGCTCATCCAGCCGTGAATGTCGATGCCGTAACGCTCGCGCAGCCACTTGCGCGCGATCGCGCCGGCCGCCACGCGCACCGCCGTCTCGCGCGCCGAAGAACGACCGCCGCCGCGGTGATCGCGGATGCCGTACTTCTGCCAGTAGGCGTAGTCGGCATGACCGGGGCGGAAGGTTTCGGCGATGTTGCCGTAGTCCTTCGAGCGCTGGTCCTGGTTGCGGATCAGCAACCCGATCGGCGTACCGGTGGTCACGCCCTCGAACACGCCGGACAGGATTTCCACCTCATCCGGCTCGCGCCTCTGCGTCACGTGACGCGAGGTGCCCGGCTTGCGCCGATCCAGTTCGGCCTGGATGTCGGCCGCAGTCAGCGCCAGCCCGGGCGGGCAACCGTCGACCACGCAACCGATGGCCGGGCCATGCGATTCACCGAAGGATGTGACACGGAACAACGTGCCCAGAGTATTGCCGGACATGGGAAACCCGCTATTTTTCAAGGCACCGAGTCTACCACGCAGGCCCGCTGCGGCCGTCGGCCTGCAGTCATGACGGGCGTCGCGCAGTCCGCGCCATGGATAATGCGAGCACCCGCCCCGGCACCGTCCCGCACTTTCCAGCCATGACTCCGGTATTCGCCTGCCTGACCGTATTCACCATCGTTACCGGCCTGTGGCTCGACAGCCATGCCGGTGCGTGGGGACAGTCGACCGTGACGATCTGGACCTGGGCGCTGCTGGGCGCCATGTTCATCGGTGCCGCACGCCAGCAGCGCGCGCTGTGGCTGGCCTGTCTGGCCTGGGCCTGGTTCGGGGAAATCGTGCTGTCGCAGGTGTGGGGGCTGTACGACTACTGGCTGGGCGGGCTGCCGCTGTTCGTGCCACCGGGTCACGTGCTCCTGTTCGCGCTTGGCATGTGGCTGGCCGAACGCCTGCCGACGGCGCTGACGGACGCCGTTCCCGCATTCGCGACCGGCCTGGTGCTGTCGTTCGCGCTGCTCGCCGGTGACACGTTGAGCCTGCCGCTGCTGGCGATCTTTCTTCTCAGCATCCGCTTCGGTCCATCGCCACGTCTTTACAGCACGATGTTCCTGCTCGCGCTCGCGATGGAGTTCTACGGCACGGCGCTGGGCAACTGGGCCTGGCGCGACCAAGTACCCGGCCTGCCGCTCGGCGCCGCCAACCCGCCGCTGGCGGCCGGCGCGGTCTATTGCCTGCTGGACTGGCTGGTCGGCATCAGCGTTCACCGTGCAAGCGCGTCGGCTGGCTCGCTGCGCGCAAGGGCATCGCATCCATGACCGGGATGCTGCGCGTCCTGCACCGCTGGCTGGGCATCGCCGGCTGTCTGCTGTTCGTCATGTGGTTCAGCTCCGGTCTGGTGATGACTCAGGTCGGTTTTCCGAACCTGACCGAAGCCGAGCGCCTGCACGGGCTCGGCGTGCTGGCGCCGGGCGAGGTCGTGATCACGCCGGATCAGGCGATGCAGGCTGCCGGACTGACGGTTTTTCCGCGGCGCATCTGGCTTGAGTCGCTGCTGCGCGAGGATGGCGTCGCCCGGCCGGTCTGGCGCATGGTGGCGGCCGACGGCAGCCGCCATGCCATCGACGCGGTGTCCGGACAGCCGGTGGATGCGGTGGCACCGGCGCAGGCGACGGCGATCGCGCGCGCCTTTTCCGGTGCGCCAGCGGCACGCTGGCTGGAAACGGTCGACCACGACGCCTGGACCCTGCTCTCCGGCCTCGACCGCCAGCGCCCCTTCCATCGCATCGCACTGGACGACGCGGCCGGCACCGAGCTGTACGTGTCGGCGCGCAGCGGCGAGGTGGTGCGCGACACCACGCGCCGCGAACGCCTCTGGAACTGGCTGGGTGCGGTACCGCACTGGCTCTACTTCCCGGCACTGCGCGAACAGGCGGCACTGTGGCGTCAGGTGCTGCTGTGGGCGTCCGGGCTGAGCTGTACGGTCGCGTTCAGCGGTCTGGTGCTGGGCGTGCTGCGCCTGCGCCGTGCGCGCAGCCCGTACCGCGGCTGGATGAAGCTGCACCATGTCGCCGGCCTGAGCGGCGGGGTGCTGGTGTTCACCTGGATCACCAGCGGCTGGCTGTCGATGTCGCCCGCCGATCTGCTCCACGCCGCGTCACCGGACGGGACGGCAATTGCCCGCTACGCCGGCCATGACGACACGGATTTCCCGTGGCCATCCGGAGGCCTTCCGGCACTCGCCGGCACGGCCGACATGGCGCTGAAGGAAGTTCAGCTGAACTGGATCGGCGGTCGACCGCGGCTGACGCTGACCGGCGACTCGGTCGCATCGCGCACGACCGTGGAGCTGCCATCCGGCGAACCGGCGCAGGTCTCGCAAAACGAGGCCGAAGCCGGTGCACGCGCGCTGTTTCCGGAGGCGCCGATCGTAACGGTCGATCTGCTGACTCAGGAAGATACGTGGTGGTACAGCCGGCGCGACGCGCGCGAACTGCCGGCATGGCGGGTGACGCTCGGCGACGAGGCCGGCACCTGGCTGCACATCGGTGCGCGCGACGGCCGGCTGCTCGGCACCATGAACCGCACGGCCCGGCTGCGCCGCTGGCTGTTCAACGCGCCTCACACATTGGAGTTGCCTGGACTGACGGCAGCGCCGACCGCGCGTTCCGGCCTGCTGTGGCTGCTGGCGCTGCTCGGCCTCACGGTACCGGTCAGCGGTGCCGTGATCGGCTGGCGGCGCCTGCGCGGAATCAGGGGCCGCCCGGTCCGCTGACCGGCGGGGGCAATACGGCATGAGGCCACATACGACTCATGCCGACAACGCCCGGGCAAAATCGACCGCCCTCGTCGGGCGATCCGGCCATCGCATCCGTCAGACGGCCACCACACGCGCCATCAACGCGCGAGAGCGGCTTCGATCGCCCCGGCCAGAGCATCGGACTCGGGCGTGACGTCACTGGCGAAAGGCGTGACCGACACGCCGTCGCGGCCAATCAGGTACTTGTAGAAATTCCAGCGAGGTTCGACACCGGTCAGACGGACCAGATCGACATAGAAGGGATGACGCTGCGGCCCCTTGAGCACGGTCTTGGCGAACATCGGAAACTTCACGCCATAGGTCATGCTGCAGAACTCGGCGATTTCCTTGTCGCTGCCCGGTTCCTGATTGCCGAAGTCGTTCGACGGGAAACCGAGCACGGTCAGTCCGCGCGCACCGTACTTCTGCTGCAGTTTCTCGAGACCATCGTACTGCTTCGTGAAGCCGCAGCGGCTTGCCGTATTGACTACCAGCAGCACACGCCCCTTGTAGTCGCACAGCGAGCGCGGCTTGCCGTCGAGCAGGCCGGGAATGCTCCGGTCCAGCAGAGCAGGGCAGGCGTCGGCCGCCATCAGGCCTCCCGAAAAGATCAGCGCGGCGAGCGCCGCAATCCGCCTAGCGCACCGCATGATCGGACTCGCAGCCGCGCTGCGCCATGACAGAAGGGCTTGCCGTGTGTGCGCCTTTGATGCCGCCTTTGATCCTCATACACCCTCCTTCGTTGCGTACCTGACGATATGCGCCAGACTTTATCAGTGCGTCCGGCACCGGACATTGACACATCGAACGTCCGGCGGTTCGCACCTCGGACCCACCGCACACATGGCATCTTGCAGCGCGACCTGCAGACGTTTCACACCCCGACACAGGATCCGTTGCCCTCCATCCGTACAATCCGCCCGGCAAGAGCAAACCCGGACACTGCATAATCCGGGCACCCACCCGTTCGGGCTTGTCATCAAGCTGTCTCAAGCTCGCGTAAAATGATCTTTTATCCAGGGGCCACGCATGCTTTATCCCGAACTGTTCAGGTCACTCGAATCCGTCCGCTGGGACATGGCGAAGGACGTGCCCTGGGACAGTTTCGACGCCTCGCTGCTGTCCGAGGAACAGGCAGTGACCATCAAGATGAATGCCATCACCGAGTGGTCGGCGCTGCCTGCAACCGAAATGTTCCTGCGCGACAACCATGATGACTCCGATTTCTCGGCCTTCATGTCGGTCTGGTTCTACGAGGAGCAGAAGCACGCGCTGGTGCTGATGGAATACCTGCGCCGCTTCCGCCCGGAACTGGTGCCGACCGAAGAGGAACTGCACGAGGTGCGCTTCACCTTCGATCCCGCACCGGCACTGGAAACGCTGATGCTCCATTTCTGCGGCGAGGTGAGGCTGACCCAATGGTATCGCCGTGCGTCCGAGTGGCACACCGAACCGGTCATCAAGCATATCTATGACCTGCTGTCGCGCGACGAGGCGCGCCATGGCGGCGCCTACTTGAAGTACATGAAGCGGGCAATCGAGAACGTCGGCGACACTGCGCGTGCCGCCTTCTCGAAGATCGGCATGCTGATGGCCGCCAGCGGCCGGGCCGGCAAACCGCTGCATCCGACCAATCTGCACGTCAGCAAGGAACTGTATCCGCGCGACACCATTCAGTCCCGGCTACCCGATCCGGATTGGCTGGAGCACTGGCTGGACGAGCAGATCCGCTTCGACAAGGAGTGCGAAGCGCGCGTGATCGGCGGCATCCTGCGCAACCTGGGTTCGCTGTTCGGCGAAACCTTCAAGACGGCCAGCGACCTGAGCCGCTTCCGCAAGCAGTTCGCCAGCGCCGGCGCGGCCTGATGCGCGGCGGCACGCCGCGGTTCGAAGCCAAGCTGTGCCCGCCGGACGGGATCGCCGGCCGGGCTGCTCTGCTGGCCGGACCGGTCGTGTTCACCAATGGCTGCTTCGACATCCTGCACCGCGGTCACGTCACCTGCCTGGCGCAGGCGCGCGCGCTCGGCGGCTCGCTGATCGTGGCGCTGAACACCGACGCCTCGGTGAAGCGCCAGGGCAAGGGCGATGACCGGCCGGTCAACACGCTGGACGACCGTGCCGCGGTGATCGCCGCGCTGGAGTCGGTCAGCCTGGTGACCTGGTTCGACGCCGATACGCCGCTCGACCTGATCGTCGCCTGCAGGCCGGACGTACTGGTCAAGGGCGGCGACTGGCCGGTCGAGCGCATCGTCGGCGCGCGCGAGGTGCTGGCGCGCGGCGGCCGGGTCGAATCCATCGCCTTCGAGCATGAACGCTCGACCACCGCCCTGCTGCGCAAGATCAGGGCGCTGTAGCGTCGCCATGCTTCCAGTGATTGCCCCATAACCGGGCGCCAATCGCACGAGCGCTTATCATGGGCGGAGATCGTCACATTCCCGCCGGCACGGCCCCGTTCCAATGAGCAAGTCCTTCAATCCGTCGTCCTGCGGGCTGCCGAGTCTGGCAGCCTGTGTGGCATTCGCCACACTTTCACTGAGCACGGCACTCGCCGGGGCAGTCCCGATCGTCGAGGACAGCATCGCGCAGCGCGTGCTGGCCTGCACCGGCTGCCATGGTGCCGAAGGGCGCGCCGCCGCCGACGGCTACTATCCGCGCATCGCCGGCAAGCCGGCCGGCTACCTGTACAACCAGTTGCTGAACTTCCGCGACGGCCGCCGCCAGTACCCGCTGATGTCCGAACTGCTGCAGCCACTGAGCAATGACTACCTGCTGGAGATGGCAAGCCACTTCTCCGCACTCGAACTGCCCTACCCGGCCCCCGCGCGCCCGGCCGCGCCTCAGGCCGTGCTCGCTCGCGGCGAACAGCTGGTGCGCAAGGGCGATGAATCGAACAGGGTTCCGGCCTGCACCGGCTGCCACGGCGACCGGCTCACGGGTGTCGCCCCCGCAATTCCGGGTCTGGCCGGACTGCCGCGCGACTATGTGGCGGCGCAGCTCAGTGGATGGAAGAGCGGCATCCGCCATGCCCAGTCACCGGACTGCATGGCGCAGATCGCACAGCGCATGGCACCTGGCGACATCAACGCCGTGGCGCACTGGCTGTCGATCCAGCCGGTACCGGCCAACGGCAAGCCGGCACTGGCGCCGGACCGGCCGCTGACGATACGCTGCGGCGGCGTGCCGGCGACGCAGATGGCGCCGGAGGGCGCACGATGAAGCGTGGGCTCTTTGCGCTGCTGGCAGCGGTCATCCTCGGCAGCGCACTCTATGTTTTCCTGCCTGCCCCACATGAGGGCAGCGCGGTTCCCGCCAGCGCCGCGCACACCGCCGCAGACACCAGTCTGGTCGCACGCGGCGAGTACCTCGCCCGCGCCGGCAACTGCATGGGCTGCCACACTGAGCGTGGCGGCAGGCCCTGGGCCGGCGGGCGCGCGATCGACACCTCGTTCGGCACCGTCTACACCAGCAATCTGACGCCGGACCCGCGCACCGGTCTCGGTCAATGGACCGCCGACGACTTCTGGAACGCGCTGCACGAGGGCCGCTCGCGCGACGGTCACCTGCTCTACCCGGCCTTCCCCTACACCAGCTACACCCGCGTAACGCGCGACGACGCCGATGCGCTGTGGGCCTATCTGCGCAGCCTGCCGGCAGTCGAACAGCCCAACCGCCCGCATGCGCTGCGCTTTCCGTACGACACGCAGGCCGCACTTGCCGCCTGGCGCGCACTGTATTTCAAGGCGGGTGTGTTCGAACCGGATGCCACGAAGCCGGCGGACTGGAATCGGGGCGCGTATCTGGTACAGGGTCTGGGCCACTGCAGCGCCTGCCACGCGTCGCGCAACGCCTTCGGTGCCAGCGAGGATGCCGACCGGCTGGGTGGCGGGTTGATGCCGGTGCAGAACTGGTACGCGCCGTCGCTCACGTCGGCGCATGAAGCCGGCGTCGCCGGATGGCCGCGCGAGAACGTCGTCGCATTGCTGCGCGACGGCACGACCGCACACGCATCGGTGGTCGGGCCGATGGCCGAAGTCGTGCTCGGCAGCACGCAGCATCTTTCGGCGCCGGATCTGGACGCGATGGCCACCTACCTTCAGTCGCTGCCGGTCACCGATGACCTCGCGCTCGAAGCGCCCGGCCCCCAGGACGAGGAAGCGCGCGCACGCGCCGCCCGGCTCTACGCCGATCACTGCGGCGACTGCCACGGCGAACGCGGCGAAGGCGTCAAGGGCATCTATCCGGCCCTGGCCGGCAACCGCGCGGTGACCATGAACCCGCCGGCCAACCCGCTGCGCGTCGTCCTCGGCGGCGGCTTTGCGCCGGCCACGAAGGGCAATCCGCGTCCGTTCGGCATGCCGCCGTTCGCGACCCGGCTGAGCGACGAGGAGATCGCACTGGTGGTGTCGCACATCCGCAGCAGCTGGGGCAACGCGGCGACACCGGTCAGCACGCTGGACGTGCAGCGCTATCGCGGCAACCTGCGCTAGGCGGGACAGTATCGTTTGCCAAAGAAGCGGCAGGGGCCGCCGAGGCGATTCTGAACAGGCAAACCTGCTGATCAAAGTGCCTTTCGCGAGCATGGCTCGCTCCCACAGAGGGTGTCTCGGTTTTGTGGGAGTGAGCCATGCTCGCGATGCGGACGTGAATCGGCAGCAGGCCCGGGATTGACGTGAGGGCCCGTCTCCAGCGCCTTCCGGTCACGCACCGGAAGGCGCATGTCGATCAGGCGTTGCGGATGCGTGCGACCAGTGCGTCGGTATATTGCTTCGTCGTGGCCTTGCCGCCGAGGTCACCGGTGCGGACGTTGTCGATGTTCAGCGTTTCCGACACCGCACGACGCAGCACGTCGCCCTTTTCCTGCAGCTTCACATGGTCGAGCATCAGCGCGGCGGCCAGGATCAGCGCGGTCGGATTGGCGATACCCTTGCCCGCGATGTCCGGCGCCGAACCATGCACCGCCTCGAAGATCGCGGCATCGGCACCGATGTTCGAACCGGGCGCCATGCCCAGACCGCCGACCAGACCGGCGGTCAGGTCGGACAGGATGTCGCCGAACAGGTTGGTCGTGACCAGTACGTCGAACTGCCAGGGATTCATCACCAGCTTCATGCAGCAGGCATCGACGATGACCTGTTCGAACTGGATCTTGCCCTTGTAGCGCTCTTCGTACATCTGCTCGGCAGTTTCCAGGAAAATGCCGGTCAGCGCCTTCATGATGTTGGCCTTGTGCACCACCGTCACCTTCTTGCGGCCCAGCGCGATCGCGTGGTCGAAGGCGTATTCGAGAATGTGGCGCGCGCCCTGGCGGGTGTTGACGCCGGTGGACATCGCCACCGCATGCGGGTCGCCCTCGATCGGGATGAAGTGCTCGTAGCCCATGTACAGGCCTTCGAGGTTCTCGCGGCAGACGATGAGATCGATGTTGTCGTAGCGTCCGCCCGGAATCAGCGTACGCGCCGGACGGATGTTGGCGTACAGCTTGAACTCTTCGCGCAGGCGCACGTTGATCGAGCGGAAGCCGCCGCCGACCGGCGTCTCCAGCGGTCCCTTCAACGCCAGACGGGTGCGCTTGATGCTGTCCAGCGTGGCCGCCGGCAGCGGATCGCCGTGGCTCTTCAGCGCCCCCATGCCGGCCGGCTGGGAGTCCCACTCGAACGGCGCGCCGACCGCGTCGAGCGCGGCCAGTGCGGCATCCATGATTTCGGGGCCGATGCCGTCACCGGGAATCAGTGTGGCGGGAATTTTCTGGGCGCTCATTCGGGGTCTCCTTTGATGTTTTATGCATCGCCGGACCACGGCGCCGGGTTGGCGCCGCATCCGGAAATGTCCGGCCACTGAAGCAAGAAACCTGCCTCAGACTTGTTCAATCCGCTGGTACCGGTTCAAGCTTGCGCCACACCGTGGCGCCGCCGCTTGCCTTGTCGATCTCGGCCAGCACGCGCTCGTGCTCGGCCCGCTCGGCCTCGCTGACGCGTACGCTGCGCAATGCACCAGGTGCGCGCGTCACGGCCGCCGCGCGCACCGCCGCCGAATCCGGCTCGAGGTCGATGATCAGGCTTTCCTGACCGCGCGTCATCGCCAGATAGACCTCGACCAGCAGTTCGGCGTCGCGCAGTGCGCCGTGCAGTTCGCGGTGCGCGTTGTCGATGCCGAAGCGTTCGCACAGGGCGTCGAGGTTGGCACGCTTGCCGGGGAACATGTCGCGCGCCATGCGCACGGTATCGATCGGGGGGCCGCTGGTGATGTCGCGCAGCGGCGGCAGGCCGATGATGTTCAGTTCGTTGTCGAGGAATCCGACGTCGAACGCGGCGTTGTGGATCACCAGTTCGGCATCGCGCACGAAATCGACGAATTCGGCAGCGATGTCGCGGAACTTCGGCTTGTCGGCCAGAAATTCGGTGGTGATGCCGTGGATCGCGACCGCGCCTTCCGGCACGTCACGTTCCGGATTCACGAAGCGATGCAACTGACGGCCGGTGCGTTTGCGTCCGACCATTTCGACGCAGCCGACTTCAATGAGCCGGTCGCCGTTCTGCCATTCCAGGCCGGTGGTTTCAGTGTCGAGGATGATCTGGCGTTTCATTCGCGTGCTGGTATGGCCCGGGATGGCGCTGTAGCTTTTTTGTTTTTGCCGGCCGCATTCTACAGGCGAGCGATTGCGGTTCGCTGACGCCGATCAAGCCTTGCGTGCCGGAATGGCGTCGCGCGCAAGCCGGTCGACGCGCTCGTTCTCGGGATGACCGGCGTGTCCCTTCACCCACTTCCACTCGATTTCATGCACGCGCGCCGCTTCGTCCAGCGCCTTCCACAGATCGACATTCTTGACCGGGTCGCCGCCGGCCGTCTTCCAGCCCCGGCGCTTCCAGCCATGTATCCATTCGCTGATGCCCTTCTGCACGTACTGGGAATCGGTGTGCACGACCGCTCGCACCGGCTTCTTCAGGACATTCAGCGCCTCGATGACCGCCATCATTTCCATGCGGTTGTTGGTGGTCGCGGGATCTCCGCCGGACAGTTCGCGCTCCCGGTCGCCGCACACCAGCAGCGCGCCCCAGCCGCCCGGGCCTGGATTGCCGCTGCACGCGCCATCGGTGTAGATGATCACTTCGTCCACTCTTTGCTCCATGTCAGGCGCCGATCCGTTCGTCGGGCGCGCCGTGTTTCTGTGTACGCGTGCTGACCGTCGCCAGCGCGCGCGCCGCGGCACTGCGAGCGCGCCAGGTCGGCATGATGAGGCGCATGCCATGCACGCGCTTGATGCCCTGCAAAACGTAGGTGCCGCCAAGAAAGGGCCACCAGCGCTCGCCCGCCGCCTCCATGAAATTCAGGCGGGTCAGCCACTTCTCGCTGCACACCGGCGGACAGTAGCGGCCGAAGCAGCCGGCCTGCGCATCCAGGTTCAGCAGCTTGAACCAGTCGCGCAGCCGGGGTACCGACAGCCAGTCGCCGTTCCACGGAAACGGCTCGCGTTCGCCCAGGCGCCGGCAGGCGCCCCACAGGCTGAATGGATTGAAACCGGTCACCAGCACGTGGCCTTCCGGCACCAGCACGCGTTCGACCTCGCGCAGCACCGCGTGCGGATCGGCGGCGAATTCGAGCACGTGCGGCAGCACGACCAGATCGACGCTGGTTGCCGGCAACGGCAGCTGCACCGGATCGCAGATCAGTGCCCGCGGCGGTCCCGGCCGCGCGTCATCGCAGTAGAGCTTGAACGGCATGCGGTTGGCGCGCAGGTAGTCATGCTCGAGCAGGCCGACCTGGACTGCGTTGTAGCCGAACACGTCGGCGACGATCTGGTCGACGCGCTCGTGTTCCCAGCGCTGGACGTACTGTCCCTGCGGCGTGTCCAACCACTCGTGAAGACCGGGAATCGACATGTATGACGGGTCAGGGCAGGTTCGCAGTCGGAGTCATGCCGGCGCACGCGGATGCGTGCATTGTCAACGTGCCGGCGTACCGCCAGAATCGGGCGCATGAAGATATATCCGATCCCCGCTTTTGGCGACAACTATCTTTGGCTCGCCGTTCATGAAGGCCACGCACTGGCAGTCGATCCCGGCGACGCAGCCCCGGTTGCCTCGATGCTGGAACGGCACGCGCTGAAGCTCGACGCGATTCTGGTGACCCACCATCACGCGGACCACATCGACGGCATCGGCGAGCTGGTTCAGCGTTACGGTGCCCGCGTGTTCGGTCCGGCCGACGAGCGGATCGCGCTGATCGACGAGCATGTGACGGAAGGTTCGCACGTCGAGCTGCCGCAACTCGGCTGCAGCTTCCGCGTGCTGGAGACGCCCGGCCACACGCGCAGCCACATCGCCTGGTACGGCGGCGACACGCTGTTCTGCGGCGACACGCTGTTCGCCGCCGGCTGCGGCAGGCTGTTCGAAGGCAGCCCCGAACAGATGTGGCACTCGCTGTCGCGCATTGCCTCACTGCCGCTGCACACGCGGATCTACTGCGCCCACGAATACACGGAAAGCAACCTGCGCTTCGCGCTTGCGGTGGAGCCGGACAATCAGGCATTGATCGCGCGTGCGCGACGGGTCGCACAGCTGCGCGCGGCAGGACAGCCGAGCGTGCCGTTCACGCTGGCTGACGAACTGGCGACCAACCCCTTCCTGCGCGTGCGCGAACCGGCAGTCATCCGTCGCGCCTCCGAGCACACCGGACGCGTGCTGCCGGGCGCGGTGGACGTGTTTGCCGCACTGCGCGAATGGAAGAACCGCTTCTGAAGGAACGGCGCTTCAGCCCGCTACCGGTTCGATCTGCTTGAAGCCGACGCGGTCGCGGCCACCGGCCTTGGCCGCGTAGAGCGCCAGATCGGCTTCGGCGATCAGGCTTTGCGGGCCGGTGCCGTCCTGGCCCGGCAGCATGCTGGCCACGCCGACACTGATGGTGACATGGCCCGACGGCGTGGCCCGGTGCTCGATGCGCTGCGCGCGGATCGCGTCGCACAGGCCCTCGCCCACCCGTTTTGCACCGGCCAGATCCGTTTCCGGCAACACCAGCGCGAATTCCTCGCCACCATAGCGCGCCACCAGATCGCTCGGACGGCGTGACACCGCATGCAGCGCACCGGCCACGCCTTTCAGGCACTCATCGCCAGCCAGGTGGCCGTAGCTGTCATTGAACTGCTTGAAATTGTCGACATCGACCAGCGCCAGCGCCAGCGGCCGCTTGTAGCGTGCCGCCCGCCGCCATTCCCGCTGCATGGTTTCATCGAAATGGCGACGGTTCGCCAGGCCGGTCAGGCCGTCAAGCGAGGTCAGCCGGGTCAGTTCCTGGTTCGCCGCATCCAGCTTGCGCGTCAGCACCACCAGCGAATAGCGCATCTGCAGGATGCGCTGCATCGCGCGCACCTTGGCCGCAAGCACCACTTCGCTGATCGGTTTGAACAGGTAGTCGTCGCCGCCGGCCGTGATGCCCTGCACCAGATCGGTGTCGGCGGTGCGTGCGGTCAGGAAGATGATCGGCGTCCATTCGCCGGACTGTTCGATGGCCCGGATGCGCCGCGCCACCTCATAACCGTCCATGCCGGGCAGCACCACATCGAGCAGCACGATGTCCGGATTGTGCTGGCGGAAAGCCGCCACGCCGCTTTCACCATCCGTCGCCGCTATCGGCAGTATCCCCATGCGTTCAAGGTGCTGGCTGATCACCGCGAGCCCGGTCTGGGAATCTTCTATTACCAGCGCTTTCATGGACACACCCTTTTTTTGTTGCATGATGATAATGCCAAGTGCTGCAATGTCTAACGAAACAGAACACCGGCAAGCCATTCCGGTCTTCCTGCTGTCTCTTCGCAACACCTCCGCCGACCGCCGCAACCGCACTCAGGTTTGACGCTACATGCCTCGGGTGGCTAGCATTCAAGGTTTGGCTCCCCCCGCCGCAATGCCCTCCTTCATCGACCCTTTCATGCGCCTGGCGATCATTGTCCTGGTGAGCGTCCTGCTCGCCGGCTGTGCCGCGACGGGCGGAATGAACGGGAATCCGCCGGGCATCCCCGACGCCGGGCCCGTGCCCCGGTCGGCTGACCGCGTGCCGCTGCGACGCCCGAGCGACCCGGTCAGCCGCACACCGGGCATCAAGCCAGGCAAGGCCGACCCCATCCCGTTCCCGCAGCCGACCGAGGTCGTACAGACGGCGGATGACGAGATCAAGCCGGTCGACCTGACGATTCCGCCGGACGATCTGTGGGACCGGATCCGCAAGGGTTTCGGCATGCCCGACCTGGACAGCCCGCTGGTGGCGGAACATCAGGCCTGGTATCTGAACCGCCCGGACTACTTCCGGCGCATGATCGAGCGCGGCCGGCGCTACATGTTCCACATCGTCGAGGAAATCGAGAAGCGCGGCCTGCCGACCGAACTCGCGCTGCTGCCGATGGTGGAAAGCGCCTACAACCCGGAGGCACTGTCGGTAGCCAAGGCCTCCGGGCTGTGGCAGTTCATTCCGTCGACGGGCAAGCTGTACGGCCTCGAGCAGAACTCGCTGCGCGACGACCGGCGCGACATCATCGCCTCGACCCAGGCGGCACTCGACTACCTGCAGAAGATCTACGAAATGCACGGCGACTGGCACCTCGCGCTGGCGTCGTACAACTGGGGCGAAGGCGCGGTGGGGCGCGCGGTCATGCGCAATCAGGCGGCCGGCCTGCCCACCGATTTCGCCTCGCTGAGCATGCCGCCTGAAACCCGGCACTACGTGCCCAAGCTGCAGGCACTGAAGAACATCATCGCGCAGCCGGAACTGTTCGGCATCGAGCTGGAGCCGGTCGCCAACAAGCCTTACTTCACGCAGGTGGCCGAGGCGCCATCGATGGACCTGGCGACCGCGGCGCGGCTGGCCGACGTACCGGTGTCGGAAATCCGGGCGCTGAACCCGCAGCACAAACGACCGGTGATCCGCGCCGGCGAGGGCGGCGCGCAGCTGGTGCTACCGGCACACGCGGTCGATACCTTCATGGCCAATCTGGACAACCAGGACACGCGTCCGAACTCGTCGTGGCGCACCTACACCTTGGGCGCCAAGGAGACACTGACCACGGTGGCACGGCGCTTCGGCGTGACCGAGTGGCGCCTGCGCCAGTTCAACAGCCTGCCGCCGGCTACCCGCGTCGGTCCGGGCAGCACGCTGCTGGTACCGGACAGCGGTGCGGCCGCCGGCGCCGATGTCGGCCTCAACGCCGAAGACACGCCGCGCCTCGGTGTCGATACGCCTCGCTACCGGATGGTGAAGGACCGGCGCGGCCGCTGGGTACGCGTACCGGTGACCCCGCCAAAACAGGCCTTAGCGCCCAGGGGGCGCAAGACCGTGGTGATCGAACCGAACAAGGCGGTTGCCGCACCTCCGAGGAAACCGGTCGTGGCACCGTCGCAGAAGGCTGCGGTGGTGCCGAAAAAGGCACCGGTCCGGACGCCTCCGCCCAAACCCGCCGCAGGTGTGACGAAGAACTGAAGATCCGGGAACCGAACGTCGTTCAGCCGGCGCGCAGCCAGCAGGCGACGTGCCGGCCGTCTGCCATGGCCGACAGCGTCGGCGCCTGTTCGCTGCAACGGCGTTCGGCGACCGGGCAGCGCGGGTGAAAGTGACATCCGGACGGCGGATTTGCCGGCGACGGCAGATCGCCGGCCAGTTTCTGCGGCAGCGATGCCGCCGCCACATCGGCACGCGGCACCGCCGACAGCAGCGCCCGCGTGTACGGATGCTGCGGGTCGGTCAGCACCTGTTCGACCGAACCGGTCTCGACGATGCGCCCCAGATACATCACCGCCACGTCATGCGCCAGATGTTCGACCACGGCGATGTTGTGCGTGATGAACAGATAGGCCAGACCCAGTTCGCGCTGCAGCCGGCCGAGCAGGTTCAGTATCTGCGCCTGCACCGACACGTCGAGCGCCGAGGTCGGCTCGTCACAGACGATCAGCGACGGCCGAACCGCCAGCGCGCGGGCGATCGCGATGCGCTGGCGCTGACCGCCGGAGAACTCGTGCGGGTAGCGGTCCGACATGTCGGCGCGCAATCCGACCTGTTCGAGCAGCCTGACCAGCTCGTCGCCCTCCGCGTCGCGGCGCAGCGCCGCCATGCCCTCGCCGATGATTTCGCCGACCCGCATGCGCGGGTTGAGCGAGCCGTAGGGATCCTGGAACACCATCTGCATGCGGGCGCGCAGGCTGCGCAGCGCGTCGTTCGACAGGCTGCCCACGTCCTGTCCGTCCAGACTGACCGTACCGCCGGTCGGCTCGATCAGCCGCAGGATGGCCTTGCCCACCGTGGTCTTGCCGCACCCCGATTCACCGACCAGCGCCAGCGTGCGGCCCGCCCGGATGTCGAGCGACACGCCGTCGACCGCACGCACATGGCCGACCACCCGCTGCAGCACGCCACGGCGTATCGGGAAATGCACCTTCAGGTCGCGCACCGACAGCAGCGTGCCGTCACGCTCAGCCGACGCGGCCTGCGCCACACCCTGCCCCGGCGCGCGCGGCTCGGCCAGTCGAGATGACTCTGCCGGGTCGTGCAGATGGCAGCGCACCTGCTGCAAGCCGCCGCGATCGTCGCCGCCAACGACATGCCAGCCGGGCACCTCGTCGCGGCAGCGCGACCAGGCGCGCGGACAGCGGTCGGCGAAGCGGCAGCCGACGAACGCCGTGGTCAGCGGCGGCACCGAACCGGGGATGGTGGCCAGTTCGGTGGCGCGTCCGTCCGGACCCCGGCGCGACGCATCGGGCAGCGCGTCGAACAGCAGCTGCGAGTACGGATGCGCCGGCCGGCTGAAGAAGGCATCCCGCGGTGCGCGCTCGATCAGCTGGCCGGCGTACATCACGCCGACCTGATGCGCCATGCGCGCCACCACGCCCAGATCGTGCGTGATCAGCAGCACCGCCATGCCGCGCTCGCGCTGCAGCGTGGCGAGCAGATCGAGCACCTGCGCCTGTATGGTCACGTCGAGCGCGGTGGTCGGTTCGTCGGCGATCAGCAATTTCGGCTCGCCAGCCAGCGCCATCGCGATCATCACGCGCTGCTTCATGCCGCCGGAGAACTGGAAGGGGTATTCGTCGAGCCGGCGCGCGGCATCCGGAATGCCGACCGCGTTCAGCAGTTCGAGCGCTCGCGCACGGGCAGCGGTGCCGTCGAGCCCGCGATGCGTGCGCAGCACCTCGGCGATCTGCTGCAGCACGGTGAGCACCGGGTTCAGACTGGTCGCGGGTTCCTGGAAAATCATCGCCATGTCGCTGCCGCGGCTGGCACGCATCTGCGCCTCGGTCAGCGAGGTCAGTTCGCGCCCGGCCAGCCGGACCGAACCGGCGGCGATGTAGCCGACGTCGGGCAGCAGCCGCATCAGCGCGCCGGCAGTCATCGATTTGCCGCAGCCGGATTCGCCGAGCAGCGCCATCGTCTCGCCGGCACGCACGTCGAAGTCCAGCCCGTCGACCGCGCGCGCGATGCCGGCCGGCGTATCCAGTTCGGCGGTCAGGCCACGCACCTGCAGCAGGGGCTCAGCAACATTCCTCAGTTCCGGCCCGCTCATGCCGCAGCCCTCTTCAGTATCCGACGCGCCCGCCACTGGAAGCGCGGATCGAAGGCGTCACGCACTGCGTCGGCGAACAGGTTGGCCGCCAGCACCAGGGCCAGCATCAGCATGAAGGCGGCAGCCAGCGACCACCACACCACCGGCTCGCGCGACAGTTCGAGCCGCGCCGCGTTGATCATGGTGCCGAAGCTGTTCATCGTGGTATCGACGCCGATGCCGATGTAGGACAGCACGGCCTCCGACAGCACCAGCCCGGAAAAATCCATCACCAGCGAAATGAGCACGATGTGCATCAGGTTGGGCAGGACGTGGCGCGCCATGATGCGGGCGTCGCCGACGCCGAACGCGCGCGCCGCCTGCACGTAGTCGAGTTCGCGCAGCTTCAGCGTCTCGGCGCGCAGCAGCCGGCACAGGCCGGTCCACGACGTCAGGCCGAGGATGAAGCACAGCGCCAGCAGCCGCGCGTCGGCGCGCTCGGCGGCAGTTTCGAACCAGTCCGGATGGGTGTCGATGATGACCTGCATCATCAGCACCATGGCGGCGATCAGCAGCACGCCGGGAATGGAGTTCAGCACGGTATAGACGTACTGGATCGCGTCATCCCACCAGCCGCCGCGCAGGCCGGCAATCAGGCCGAGCGCGACCGCCAGCGGCAGCGTCACCAGCGTGGTCAGCGTGCCGATCAGCAGCGCGGTGCGCACGCTCTTCAGCGACAGGTAGAGCACGTCCTGCCCGACCTTGTCGGTGCCGAACACGTGATAGCCGCCGGCCCAGCCGGCCACGACGCCGCCAAGCAGGCACAGTACCAGCGCAGTCAGCAGCGCGGCCCGCCAGGCGACCGCACGCTC
>DATCUL010000454.1:0-4086 GCA_036567405.1 Methyloversatilis sp.
TCTGATGTCGTGATGCGGGAACCTGGTCGCCTGGCGGCTGACGTGTCGATGTTCCGGCGCGTTGGCGGACTCGCCTACCTGGAAGTGCGTGACGCGGCCGGCCGGGTGCTGGTGGCCGATGGCGGTCCGGCCATGCTCGGCGTGCCGGATGCCGATCTGCGCACGGCGCTGGATTCCGGTCGGGGGCATTACGATTTCCAGGTCGATCTGCTACAGCCCGGGTACAGCGCATCTGCCGGTACGCTGCGAGCCCGGGCGGACCTGGCCGAGCTGGTGTCAACGCTGAACGCCATGCGCAACGGAATGCTGTTTCTGGCCGCGCTGATCCTGATCCTGCAGGGACTGCTGACGCGCTGGGTGCTTGGCGGTGTGCTGGAGGGCGTCGCAGCGATCGAGGCGCGCGCGCTGGCGTTGCGCCGTTCCGAAACGCTCGCGCCGGTGGTGCCGGTGGCCGGCAATGACGTGCTGGCCCGTCTGACGCGCGCATTCAACCAGATGGTGCAGGCGCTCGACGAGCGGGTCACTGCATTGCGCAAGAGCGAGTCGCGCTTTCATGCGATCGCCGATTTCACCTTCGGCGTCGAGGCATGGTTCAGTCCGCAGGGGCGCCTGATCTGGGTGAATCGCTCGATCGAGCGGGTAACCGGCCACAGTCCGCTCGACTGCCTGCTGTGCGAAAACCTCGCCGACCTGCTGATCCACGAGAAGGACCGCAGGATATTCGCCGCGCGTGCGCAGGACGCACTGGCCGGCGCCAGCGGCGAAAACTTCGAGGTGCGTCTGCTGCGCCGCGATGGCACCATCGTGTGGGTGTCGCTGAATTGGCAGCCGATCTACGACGAAGGTGGCGCCTGCCTGGGCGTACGCGTGTCGGCCGACGACATCCAGAGCCGCAAGGAAGCGGAACTGAAGCTGCTTGATACCGTGGCGGCGTTGCGTCGCGAGCAGGGGTTGCGCGACTACTACCTCACGCGCAGTGAGGAAGAGCGGTCGCGGCTGGAGGCCCTGCTCGACGTGATCAAGCTGGGTGTGCTGTTCGTCGATCGTGACGGTCGGGTACAGCATGTCAACAGGATGCTGCGGGTGATCAGCGGCTTTTCGCCGGACGAGAACCTGTCAGGCGTGCGCGATGTGGTGCTGATAGACCGGACGGCGCCCCTGCGCATGGATGAGGCTGACTATCGCGAGAACGTCGCGCAGATACTTGCGACGCGCGAACCCACCGAGCCCAAGGACATCCCCTTGCGCGATGGGCGGATCATCCGGGAGCAGTCGGCGCTGGTGCCCTCGGCGGTCCCGGGGCGCTTCCTCGGTCGGGTGTGGATCTACGAGGACGTCACGGCGGAGCGCCGGGCCGCGGATGCGCTGCTGCAGATGGCGGAGCGCGATCCACTGACCAATCTGTACAACCGCCGCCGGTTTCATGAGGAGCTCGAGAGGATGATTGCCGACGCAAGCAGGCGTCACGTCCAGCTCGGCCTGCTGCTGTTCGATCTCGATGGTTTCAAGCCGGTCAACGATCTGCACGGCCATCAGGCTGGTGACGAGGTTCTGGTGACGCTTGCGCGCGAGGTCGGCGCTGTCGTGCGTCGCAACGAAATGTTTTTCCGCCTGGGCGGTGACGAGTTTGCCGTGCTGGCCCCGGATACCGACGCGACTGCCCTGACCGGTCTGGCGCGCCGCATCGGCGAACGCGTGTCAGGCACCGCATTCTCGTTCGACGGGCAGGCTGCCGGTGTGACCGTCAGCGTCGGCATCGGTATCTACCCGCTGCATGCGAACACTGGTGAAGCGCTGCTCGGCGCTGCAGACGCGGCGATGTATGCGGCCAAGCAGGCCGGCAGGAATGCCTTCCGGATGTGCGAACTGCGCCACGACGCCTGATCCGTGTCCGGCTCGACCGGCCGTGTTTTCGCCGCGTCAAGCCGCCGGCAGGCGGGAGGGCGACAGAATCGTCCGGCGGCAGTCGGCATCGGCGGGCCGCGAGCGTAAAATCCGCGCTATTCATCTACAGGAGTTGCAACATGGCACGCATGGTTCACTGCATCAAGCTTGGCCGGGAAGCCGAAGGTCTGGATTTCCCGCCGGTCCCCGGTGCGCTGGGTGCGCGGATTTTCGAGTCGGTATCCAAGGAAGCGTGGCAGCAATGGGTGAAGTACCAGACCATGCTGATCAACGAAAACCGGCTCAGCCTGATGGATCAGCGTGCGCGCAAATACCTCGCCGAACAGATGGAAAAGCATTTCTTCGGTGAGGGCGCCGATCACGTTTCGGGCTTCGTTCCGCCTGCGGGCTGATTCCCGCTACAGTAATTCACGGTACGCGCGCGCTGCGGCATGATAATTTTGTAGCGATGAATGTCGATACACGTACGTCCAGTGTGCTGCAGAGTGCGCGCTCCTGCCCTTATTGCATGAGCACCGATACTGCAGATTCGAGCTGGAAGACCTCCGGTGAAAAGGCGGGACGTTTCTGGCTCAAGCCGGTGCGCTGCCGTACCTGCCACAAGCGTTATGTGCGTGTGAGGCGTGCGCCGCTGGCGGTGGTGGCGGGCATGCTGGTCATCGGTCTGACGGTGACCATTGCGGTGGTGTTTCACAACATCGAGACACGTACGCCGGACGAGCACCTGAAACTGATGGCCGAACTCGACCCTCGCGAGGCGGAACGTGTGCGCGCGGAAACGGGTGATCCGGAAGCGCAGTACGACTACGGCATGCTGTTGTCCCAGGGTGGAACCGGCGAACGCGCCGATCTGGTGGAAGCGGTCAAGTGGCTGGAAAAATCCGCGGTGCAGGGAAATGCACGGGCCCAGTATGAACTGGCCCTGGCATTGAAGCTCGGGCGCGGAACGCTGCAGGACTATTCGGCTGCGGCGCAGTGGTTCGCCAAGGCGGCCAATCAGGGACACGTCAGTGCCCAGTATCACATGGGGCGGCTCTACCGGATCGGTGAAGGCGTCACGCAGGATCTGGTGCGGGCCTACGCATGGTTCAACCGCGCTGCCGCACAGGGGCATGGTGCCGCGCGTGGCGCTCGGGACGAGATCGCGTCGTCGCTCAAACCCGAGCAGCTGTCGCAGGCGCAGGAACTGTCGCGTGCGGCCATCATTGCCGATGCGCCTGCCGCCAAGGAGGCCGACGACATACCCCGGACGGACGCCGTCCGTCCGCAGCCCGTCGATTTTCCGGGCAAACGCTGACCGGCTTCAGTCGCTGGCCGCGGCCGCTTCCATTGCGGCCAGTCCGGCGTGGCGTACGTCGGTCCCCTTCACCATGAAGACCACGTACTGCGCCATGTTCTTCGAATGGTCACCGATCCGTTCGATCGCCTTGGCGATGAACAGCATGTCGAGACCGCACGATATGGTGCGCGGATCTTCCATCATGAACGTAATGAGCTGTCGCATGATGGACTTGAATTCGGCATCGACCTCGCGGTCCTGACGCACGACTTCGGTGGCGCCGGCCAGATCCATCCGGGCCAGCGCATCCAGCGTGCGCCTCAGCATGTCGACTGCCATCGATGCCGCATGGCGAAGTTCGACACGGGGCACGAACACGGCGTCCGATTCAAGAATGTGACGCCCCATCTTGGCGATCTTCTTCGCCTCGTCACCGATCCGTTCGAGATCGGTGATGGTCTTGACCACCGACATGATGACGCGCAGGTCGCTCGCGGCCGGCTGACGCTTGGCAATCAGGTGATTGCAGGCGTCGTCCAGCTCGATTTCCATCGCATTGACCTTCTTGTCGTTGGCGATCACTTCCTCGAGCAGCGGCAGGTTGCGCTCGATCACGCCGCGCATGGCATGCTCGATCTGCTGTTCGATGAGGCCGCCCATCTGGAGCAGGCCGGTGCGTACACCCTCGAGTTCGTGGTCGTAACGCTTGGAGATGTGTTCGCTCATGTCAGTGCATTCCGGATGTTTGCGTCAAGGTCCGACCCGCTGTCGGCGTAAATGTTCGGGGGCTGCCGGTCACGCCCGCAGCGTGCGCACGCCGGCTGCGGACGAAACCAGTGCAAGGTCTGCTCGGCGCCGAGCGAACAGCCCGTTGGTGACCGTGCCGGTCAGGTGGTCCAGTT
>DATCUL010000455.1:0-9136 GCA_036567405.1 Methyloversatilis sp.
CAAGCACTTCGGCACGGCGCAATGCCAGCGCGCGTTCCTCGATCGCGGCAACACCGTCCAGCACGCCGCCAAGCACCCAGCGCGTAAGCAGCCCCTGCAGGATCAGGATCAGCGCGGCCAGAACCAGCATGCCGTTGCGCATGGTGTTCAGCGATGACGCCAGTTCGGTCAGGTCCGCCCGGGCTCTCAGCGTGCCGGCGGATGCGCTGTACCCGGGCTGCAGCAGATCGACCTGGAAATCGTAATGCCCCTGACCGGAATCCAGCGCCGTGCGCAGATCGGCATCCGGCACGCCGAGCATGGCCGGCCCGCCATCGGCCACCAGCACCCGGCCGGCCGCGTCACGCACTTCCAGGTAGGCGAGTCCGCCAACGCGCCGGAACATCGACACGTCAGCCGCCAGGCGACCAGGTTCCCGCATCACGACATCGCCCAGGCTGGCCTGGAATTCCGCCGCCAGCGCATCCAGCCGCACGGCATCGCGCGCAATCAGGCGCCCGGACATGGTCGAATAGGCAAAAACCAGAACGACGAGCAGCACGAAACCGAGCACTGCCGAAGCCGCGATCAGCCTCGCCTGCAGAACGCCGATTCGCTGCAGCAGTCCCGGCGTCATCTCAATGGCGGCTCCGCGCGGTCAAAGTACCTTCACCAGAACCTTGCTGCGTCGTTGCGGGTTGTAAGCATCGCGCCGCACCCGCGGCAGCGCATCGACACCGGCCTCGACGAAGCCCCGTTCGACAAACCAGTGCGCGGTCACCGTGGTCAGCACGAACAGGCGCTTGATCTTTTCGGCGCGTGCCCGACCCTCGACATAACTCAGAATCTGCTCGCCGTAGCCGTGACGCCGGTATTCCGGCATCACCGCAAGGCAGGCCAGTTCGGCCATCGCCTCATCGGCGTAGGGATAGAAGGCGGCACACCCCATGATCACCTCATCGTGCTCAAGCACGCTGAAGCGGTCGATTTCGCGCTCGAGCCGCTCGCGGCCACGGCTGACCAGCGTACCGTCGGCCTCCAGCGGAGCGATCAGGCCTGCGATCGCCGGCACGTCATCGACATGGGCGTCACGCATCAGCGCCAGGCGCTCGCGCGAAATGACGCTGCCGACGCCCTGGGTAGTGAAGAATTCGAGCAGCAGGGCGCCATCGAGGTCGCGGTCGATCATGTGCGCGCGCGCGACACCCTGCTTGACTGCCCGGATCGCGCGCGGCAGGTAGAGACCCAGATCTTCGGTGATGCCCCGGCCCACTGCCAGCCATTCGGAGGCCTCGTCCGCCGTGAGTTCCGGCACCAGTTCGCCCGACTCATCGACGATGCCCGGTGCGTCGCACAGATAGATCAGCTTGGTGGCCTGCAGCGCGATGGCAACCGATTCGGCCACCTCCTCCATGCACAGGTTGAACACCTCGCCGGTCAGCGAATAGCCGTAGGGCTGCATCAGCACGATGTCGCTGTCGACCAGCGCATCGTTGAGCGCCTCGACGTCGACCTTGCGCACGCTGCCGGTGTAGCCGTGATCGATGCCATCAACCACGCCGACCGGCCGCGCGGTCAGGAAGTTGCCGGACGCGACCTCGATCGTGCTGCCGGCCATCGGCGTGTTGGGCAGGCCTTGCGAGAAGAGCGCCTCGACGTCGATGCGGATCGCGCCGTTGGCGCGCTTGACGCAGTCCATCGCGGCGGCGTCGGTCACTCTCAGCCCCTTGTGATAGCGCGGTTTCAGCCCGCGCGCGGCGAGTTCTTCCTCGATCTGCGGACGCGCTCCGACGACCAGCACCAGCTTGATGCCGAGCGCGGCGAGCAGGTTGCAGTCCTGCACCAGCGAATTGGCGAGCGGCCCCTGCAGCACCTCCCCGCCGACCGCAATGACGAATGTCCGCCCGCCAAAGGCGTGGATGTAGGGCGCTGCACTGCGCACCCAGGCGACGAAGCGTGGCGAATCCTGATCGGCGTACATGCGTGTTCCATCGGGCAATCAACGGATTCTATCCGAGCCGGGCGCCCGGCAACGGCTCAGCACAGTTCCGCTTCGAGCCGGACGCACAGTGCCTGCAGTATGTTGAGCCGCGCCCGGTACTTGTCATCGGCCTTGACCACCGACCACGGCGCCGCCTCGGTGTGGGTACGCGCCAGCATATCCTGCACCGCCGGCTCGTACAGATGCCACTTCTCCCGATTTCGCCAGTCTTCCGGCGTGATCTTGAAACGCTTGAAGCGGGTGCGGCTGCGCTCGTTGAACCTGCGCAGCTGTTCGTCGGCGCTGACCTCGAGCCAGAACTTGCAGACGATCACACCGTGCTCGGTCCACTCCTGCTCCAGCGCGTTGATCTCTTCATAGGCGCGGGACCAGTCGGCTTCGCTGGCGAACCCCTCGACCCGCTCGACCAGCACACGGCCGTACCATGAGCGGTCGAACAGCGCGATGCGGCCATCGCGCGGCACGTCGCGCCAGAACCGCCACAGCCACGGGTAGCGCCTCTCGTGTTCAGAGGGCGCCGCCACCGGATAGACACGGTAGTAGCGCGCGTCGAGCGCATGGGTGATGCGGCGTATGGCGCCGCCCTTGCCGGCGGCGTCCATGCCCTCGAACACCACTGCCAGGGAACGGTTGGCGCATTCCGGGCGGCGCAGCAGCAGGTTGAGGCGTCCCTGCAGGCGCTCCAGTTCCGGTTCGTAGGCCGCCTTGGTCATGGCCTTGCCGGCGCGCGCGGCTGGCGACGACGGCGCTTCACACGGCACGAAGGCCGGCGGCAGCGCGGTCGCTGGGCGGACCGTCTTGCCGTCCAGTGCATGGCGCAGCGCATGCAGCAGTTTGCGGCCGACCTCCAGCTCGCTGTGCCGTGTGTCGCTGGCATCGATCAGGAACCACGGGGCGTGCGGCGTATCCGACAGCCCGATCGCTTCCTCGGCCACCTTGCAGACCCGGGCATGCCGACGGTGTTCGCGCCAGTCGCCCGGCGTCACATGCCAGCGTTTGGCGGCATCGCGTTCGAGCGACTTGAACCGCGCGCGCTGGGTGTCGGCATCGAGATGCAGCCAGAACTTGAGCACCAGCGTGCCCTCCATCGCCAGCATGCGCTCGAAGCGCTGGATTGCATGCAGCGTGTGCCAGAACGCCGGCCGCTTGATCCGGCGCGCCACGCGCGCCTGTATCGCCTCGCTGTACCAGCCCTCGAAGATGATGCTGGTGCGGCCGCGCGCCGGCAATGACTGCCAATAGCGCCACATGTGCGGTCGCAGGCGCTCCGCCTCGTCGCGCTTGCCGAACGCACTGGTCCTGATGTGGCGCGGGTCCATCCATTCATTGAGCCGGTTGACCAATTCGCCCTTGCCGGCACCGGCGACTCCCGCAATCAGCACCACGACCGACCGGTTCGCCTGCTCCAGCAGCGAATACTGCGCATCGAGCAGATCGGCCCGCAGCCGCGCCACCGCGCGGTCGAATGCAGCGTCGTCGATCCGTTCGACCAGCGGAAGCGAGGAAAACATCAGAAATCTCCGATCAGCAGATTGAGTGCTGCAACGATGGCCACGCCCGCAGTTTCGGTACGCAGCACGCGCGGCCCGAGCGTGACGGCGGCAAACCCATTGCTGCGGGCGGCAGTCAGTTCCTCGTCATCGAAGCCGCCCTCAGGGCCGATCAGCAGGCTGATCGGCGCATCCGCCTGCACACCCACCTGGCGCAAGGTCACACCGCCTTCAGGGTGCAGCAGCAGACGCTGTCCGCTGGCAGCGCCGACCGCCTGCGGCAAGGACAGCAGGGGCAGGATGTCGGGGATGCGGTTGCGGCCGCACTGTTCGCAGGCGGCCACCGCGATCTGCTGCCAGTGTTCGACCCGGCGCCGCGTGCGATCGCCGGCCAGCCGGACCACGGCACGCCGGCTGGCCACCGGCCTTATGCGTGTCACCCCGAGCTCGACCGCCTTCTGCACGATCCAGTCCATCTTGTCGGACGCGGCCAGGCATTGCATCAAGGTGATCTGCAGTGGCGACTCGCGGACCGGTTCACTGCTCGCGCCGAGTTGCGCGCGCAAGGTGCGCCCCGCCTTCTCCAGCTGCGCTTCGAACTCGCGACCGCTGCCGTCGAACAGCGTCACGCGGTCGCCGTCGGCCAGACGCAATACGCGCTCGATATGATGTGCCACTGCCGACGGCAGCTCGAGGGGCCCGGTGTGCCCTGCCGGAACCGGACAAAAGAATCTTGGAATCATGGTGTTGTGTTTTTTTCGCCGCAAAAATCCCGTTGCCGTGCAGAATCAGCGTCATGGACCAACGCCCCGGCGTGCCGCGATCGGCCACCCGCCACGCCACACGCTGCCGCTCACGCAGACCCGCATCCGCACCTGCCGCAACAGGATGGGAAGATACTGCCATGACCCGCAGTGCGAAGCACCCTGACCGGGAGACCGGACGCGCGTCCTGCACGGGGCGGGGCGTCGCAGCGATCTCAGGACTGACCCGGACATGAACTCATCCATACTGACCCAGATCGTCGACACCGCGCGCAGCGTCGCTCGCGAAGTCATCATGCCGCAGTTCCTGACGGCAAAACGCAATCAGAAAGACGACGGCAGCCTGTTCACGGTCGTCGACCTGGCGGCACAGGAAGCGCTGATCGAACGGCTGCCACACATCATCGACCGCCCGGTACTGGGCGAGGAGATGCCGGAATCGCTGCAACTGCGCCTCTGGCACGAAGGCGAGGACGGCATATGGTGCATTGACCCGATCGACGGCACGACGAATTTCGTCAATGGCATTCCGTTCTTCGGCGTGGCGATCGCCTATATCGAGCGCGGCGAGACACACTACGGCGTCGTCTACAACCCGATGACCGATGAAGCCTTCTATGCCGAACGCGGCAGCGGTGCCTTCCTGAATGGCGCGGCGCTGCCGCTTCGGACACCTGCGAAGCATCTGCTGGATGCCGTCGCCGGCGTGGACTTCAAGCGGATACCGAAAGCGCTCGGTGACGCGCTGGCTACGCAGTCGCCGTTCTACTCGCAGCGCAATTTCGGTTCAAGCGCGCTGGAATGGTGCTTTGTCGCCGCAGCCCGTCTGGACGTCTATCTGCACGGCGGGCAGATGATGTGGGATTTCGCCGCCGGTAGCCTCATCGCCACGGAAGCCGGCGCCTGCTGTTCCATGCTGGACGGAGAGCCGCTCGACATGGCCCCCGGCCGCAAGACCCCGGTGGTCGTCGGTGCCAGCGCCAGCCTGTATCGCGAGTGGATGGATTGGCTGGGCACGCACGGCGGGCGCTGACCGTCGGTTCAGATTTGTTCGGACCGGACCACCGGCGTCAGTTGCGCCGTGATGAGCCGCTCGCCGTCGAGCATCAGGAAATCGCGCAGGGCCAGCGCCGCCGGCAGCAGACTCTTGCGATCGCGATACACGACGTGCCAGTTGCGCACGATGGGCGTCCCCGGCGTCGCCACCCGGCACAGCACGCCAGTCCGCAGCTCGAGCTGGCAGGTGTGTTCGGACAGGAAAGCCAGTCCCATGCCGACGATGGCCGCCTGCTTGATGATTTCATTGCTTGGAAGTTCGATGATTTCAGCCGGGCGCACACCCTGCTCTGCCATGTAGGCTTCCTGCGTTCCCCGCGTGCCCGAACCGCGCTCGCGTATCAGAAAGGTCTCGCGCCCCAGATCCCCGGCCGTCACCATCTGCCCGCCGGCCAGCGGATGGCCGGCACAGGCCAGCACCGACAGCGGATGTTCGGCGAACACGTGGGCCTCGCAGCCCAGCGCTGCCGGCGGACGTCCCATGATCGCCATGTCGATCAGATTGTCCTCGAGCTGGCGGAATATGTCGTCGCGGTTATGCAGTGAAATCCTCAGCTGCACATCCGGGTAGCGCTCACGAAACGCCATCAGCAGCTTGGGCGCCACATATTTGGCGGTACTGACCACACCGACCGACACCAGGCCGACATGTCCGCCCGCCATCAGCGCCAGCGCTGCTTCCGCCTCGGCCAGCTGACGTTCGACCGCCCGGGCGTGGCGCGCGATTTCCATGCCGACGTCAGTCACGCGCAGCTTCTTGCCGAAAGTCTCGATCAGCGGCAGACCGATCAGTCCGTCGAGCGCCTTCACCTGCATCGACACCGCCGGCTGGGTCAGGTGAAGCTCCTCGGCTGCGCGGGAAATCGACCCGAGACGCGCCACGGCCTCGAAGATTCGTAACTGGCGGAGGGAAACGCCGCGCGCCCAGTGAATAGACATATCAGATCAAGCAATAGATGTTTGGCCTAGATTATCAATAATATTTATTTTTAACCAAGTCCAATTCCAGATATATTGCACTGCAACAGCACCGGAAATGCAGAAGGAAAGTTAATAAGCCTTCTCTTCCGAAGCACCCAGTTTAGCGTCAAAGCCTGTCAGCAGAATGAAAACAGACAGGTGACCCAGGCTCCTCCTCCACAACCTTGTTTGTGGATTCATGCCCCGACTCAGAAGAGTTCGGGGCATTTTTTTGCGACGCACACTGTACGTTCCGGCTGGAGCACATCGTTCCGGCACTGCAGCACACATCTCGCTCAAGCCGTGGAAGCGCTTTCCTCGATGCTGTCGTGTGACAGCGCCGCGCCGCTACGGCTACGATTATCTGATATCGGTTCGGTAGGAGGCTGCCATGAGTGAAGGGCGCAAAACGCTGACGCGTTACACCATCGAAGCCCAGCAGCGGCATCCGAACGCCAGCGGAATCTTTTCCAGCCTGCTCAATGCGGTGGCGACCGCAGTCAAGATCATCGCCAATCACGTCAACAAGGGCGCGCTGGTCGGCTCGCTGGGGAGTTTCGAAGCGGTCGGCAGCGGCGCCGCGATCAATCTGTCGGGACGCGTCACGCAGAAGCTGGACACCATTGCCAACGAGGCGATGCTGCGCGAATGCGAATGGGGCGGCCATCTGGCCGCGCTGGCACCGGAAGGCCTGGACGGATTCATTCCGACGCCCGAACAGTCACCGCGCGGCAAGTACCTTCTGCTGTTCGACGCGCTCGATTGCAGCAACAACATCGACGTCAACCTCACCGTGGGCGGCCTGTTTTCGGTACTGCACACGCCGAATCCGGGCGCCGATCCGCAGCTGTCCGATTTCATGCAGCCGGGCACCGAGCAGGTATGCGCCGGTTTTGCGCTATACGGCCCGTCGACCATGCTGGTACTGACGACCGGAGAGGGCGTGGACGGCTTCACGCTGGATCGCGACATCGGCGCCTTCATCCTGACCCATCCGCAGATGCGCATCCCGGTGCAGACCTCGGAGTTCGCGATCAACGCCTCAAAATCGCGGTTCTGGGAAGCGCCGATCAAGCGCTACGTCGAAGAATGCCTGGCCGGACAGACCGGCCCGCGCCAGACCGACTTCAACATGCGCTGGATCGCCTCCCTGGTGGCGGAAACCTTCCGCGTGCTGACGCGCGGCGGCGTCATCCTCTATCCCGAGGACACCATGCAGCCGTCGCCTCCGGGCCGCATCTCGCTGATGTATGAAGCCAATCCGATCGCCTTCCTGATCGAACAGGCCGGCGGCGAAGCCACCACCGGCCGCGGTCGCATACTGGAAGTGAAGCCGCGCAACCTGCAGAGCCGCACGCCGCTGATCTTCGGCTCGCGCGACGAAGTGCGCCGCATCATCGAGTACCACCACGAAAGCGATCAGGGACTCGATCGTGAATACACGTCGCCGCTGTTCAACGCGCGCGGACTGTTCTCCACACTCTGATCTGTTTCGAACAGACGAGTCACAGGAAAGACCTTCGCATGTCAGCCCGCCACCCCGTCATCGCGATCACCGGTTCGTCGGGCGCCGGCACGAGCACGGTCACGCGCACCTTCCAGCACATATTCAGGCGGGAAGGCGTCAACGCAGTGGTGGTCGAAGGCGACGCCTTTCACCGCTACGATCGCGAGGAAATGAAGGCGGCGATGACGCGCGAAGCCGCCGCAGGCAACGAGTACTTCAGCCACTTCGGCCCCGATGCCAACCTGTTCGAAGAACTTGAAGCACTGTTCCGGCAATATGGCGCAGAGGGCAGCGGCCACTACCGGTCCTACCTTCACAGCGAGGAGGAGGCCGCACGCTACCAGCAGCCATCAGGCACCTTCACCCCCTGGGAACAGATCCCCCCCGGCACCGACATCCTGTTCTACGAAGGTCTGCATGGCGCGGTGAAAACCGACAAGGTCGATGTCGCGCGGCACGCCGACCTGCGCATCGGCGTGGTACCCATCATCAACCTCGAGTGGATACAGAAGCTGCACCGCGACCGCGAACAGCGCGGTTACACCACCGACGCGGTGACCGACACCATCCTGCGGCGCATGCCGGAATACGTGCACTACATCTGTTCGCAGTTCGAGAACACACACATCAACTTCCAGCGCGTGCCGATGGTAGACACTTCCAACCCCTTCATCGCGCGCGCCATCCCCACGCCGGAAGAGTCGATGGTCGTGATCCGGTTCGCCAACCCGCGCGGCATCGACTTCCAGTATCTTCTGAACATGATCCAGGGCTCGTTCATGTCACGCGCGAACACGATCGTGATTCCCGGCGGCAAGATCGACCTGGCCATGCAACTCATCTTCACGCCACTGATCCTGCGCCTGGTGGAAAACGGCCGGAAGGCGCGCGCGCGCTACTGAGCAGCGCACGCAAGGCCGGCCGTCGGCCCGCGGACACATTAATGCACCGCAGCACGCTATCCAGAGGCCTTGTTTTCGCGGATAATTATGGGTTTTTCTGGCCGGAACCCTCTCCGATGAGCGCATCGACTGTTACTCCCCGCGCAGGTTTCAATCCGATCACCGGCGCCATCCGCGCGCTGGCGATGGACGCCGTGCAGAAAGCCAACTCCGGTCACCCCGGCGCCCCGATGGGCATGGCTGAAATCGCCGAAGTGGTGTGGCGTCGTCACCTTCGCCACAACCCTGCAAACCCGCAGTGGGCTGACCGCGACCGCTTCGTGCTGTCGAACGGCCACGGTTCGATGCTGCTTTATGCGCTGCTGCACCTGACCGGCTACAACCTGTCGATCGACGACCTGAAGTCGTTCCGCCAGCTGCACTCGAAGACGCCGGGTCACCCCGAGCACGGTTACGCCCCAGGCGTCGAGACGACC
>DATCUL010000456.1:0-13653 GCA_036567405.1 Methyloversatilis sp.
CTGCCACCTGACGCTGAAGGACGCCGGTGTGCCGATCACGGTCAATCTCGCCGCGTATGACGCACCCGAGCAGCGCTATTGCCCGGCCGGCGTGTACGAAATCGTGCGCGAGCAGGACGGACCGCGGCTGCAGATCAACGCGCAGAACTGCGTGCACTGCAAAACCTGCGACATCAAGGATCCGACGCAGAACATCGACTGGGTGACGCCGCAGGGTGGCGAAGGTCCGATCTACAACGGCATGTAGGGGCAGCGAAGCGATCTGCGTTCGCCGTTGATCCAGGACCGGATGGCCGGGTATTCGCCGGCATCGATCGCAGGCATCATCCCGGTTCGGCATCCTGGCCAGAAGGAGCGAACCCGATGAAAACCCGCATCACCGAAATGCTGGGCATCCGTTACCCGATCGTGCAGGGCGGCATGATGTGGGTGGGCACAGCGGAGCTGTCGTCGGCGGTGTCGAACGCCGGTGGTCTGGGCGTGCTGACCGCACTGACCCAGCCGACGCCCGAGGCACTGGCGCGCGAGATCGAACGCTGCCGCGGCATGACCGATGCGCCCTTCGGTGTGAACCTGACGATATTGCCGGCGATCAAGCCGCCACCGTACGAGGCCTACCTCGACGTCATCCTTGATTCCGGTGTCCGCATACTGGAAACCGCCGGCAACAACCCGAAGGAATTCATCGCCCGGGCCAAGGCACGCGGCGTGACGCTGATACACAAATGCGTGGCGGTGCGCCATGCGCTGTCGGCGCAGCGCAACGGCGTCGACATCGTCAGCATCGATGGCTTCGAATGCGCCGGTCATCCCGGCGAGGACGACATACCCGGTCTGGTGCTGATTCCGCTGGCTGTGCAGGCGCTCGACATCCCGGTGATCGCCTCGGGTGGCATCGGCGACGGTCGCGGCATGGCGGCCGCGCTGGCACTGGGTGCCGAGGGTATCAATATGGGCACCCGTTTCTGCGCGACCAAAGAGGCGCCGATACACGACAAGATCAAGCAGGCGCTGGTCGATGCCAGCGAACGCGATACGCGGCTCATCCTGCGCACGCTGCACAACACCGCACGCGTGTTCCGCAACGCGGTGTCCGATCAGGTTGCGGCAACCGAGAGCCGCCCGGGCGGCTGCCAGTTCGAGGACATCCGGCCGCTGGTCAGCGGCGCACTGGGCGCCGCCGCGCTGGCCAAGGGCGACGTCGATGGCGGCATCATCACCGCCGGCCAGGTCGTCGGGCTGATCAACGACGTACCCAGCTGCGCCGAACTGATCGCACGCATGGTCGTCGAGTGCCGCGAAAGCCTGAGGCTGGCCAGCGAGCGCGCGGCGGGTTGATTGCAGCGCCGGTGCGCAAAGCTGTCACGAATGTCTTGAGCCGACCGGGTGTCGAGGACCGGGGCGCGAGCGTGACTCGCCCACAAAAACCGCGATACCCCCCTTGTGGGGGCGAGCGGTGCTCGCGAACGCTCAGGCGCACAGCACGCCGTCTTCGAGCCAGCGTGCCAGAAGGTGGCCGATCAGAGACTGCGCGCCGGCATGGTCTGCCATGTCACCTGCCAGCTGCTCGCAACTTGCGGCAAAGCGCTCGCCCCGCTGCATGGCGAAAAGCAGTTGCGCTTCTGCGTCGCCGAGCGAACGGAAGTGCGGCTGCAGCCCCTTGCGCCATACCAGCAACCATCCGGCATCCGCCAGCGGGCGGACGTCGGGCGGTGCGATGCCGCTGTCCATTGCGTGCCACAGATCAACCGTATTGAGCGTCACCGGCAGCAGCTGCGCGGTCGGATGCGGACGGAACACGACGTCCGCCCAGTCCCGCTCGGTGAATCCTGCCAGCGAGGCACCGGTCAGCGGCTCGGCGTCGGCGCCGTCGAACGCATTGCGCAGTGCCCAGTCGAGCCGCGCAAGCTCGGCCAGTTCCGGGTCACCCGGCCTCGCGGAGGCAAGCCAGTCGGCGAAGCGGTCGCCGAAGGCACGCAGGCTGAACTGCGCCGGCGGGTGGGTCGCGATATAACCCAACCCGGCCGACTCGAAGCCTTCGTCGCCAAGCCAGGCCCACGTCTTGTCGAAGCTGTCCTTCAGCGCGTCGACCAGCCGCACGCGGTAGGCATTGAAATAGATGTTGGCGCGTTCGTTGCGCGCCAGACCGCCGGTGTCGGCCAGCGCCTCTAGCAGCGCGTTCGGACGGTCGTGCAGATAGGCGATGAACTGCTGCTGCAGTTGGCCGAGCGCGCTCATGCCACGGCCCTTTCCGCCTGTCCGGCGCGCACCGCGATGTGGCGCGCGCGGTCAAGTTCGGTCAACAGCTCCGACAGCGCCGGAATATGGTCGTCGCGCTCGATCATGGTTGCGACCTCGCCGAACAGCGCACAGGCGATGTCGTACAGCGCCCAGACCTGTTCGCACACCGGATGGTCGTGGGTATCGACCAGATGGTCGTCATGGGTCGAATGTCCGGCCAGATGGATCTGCTGCACGCGGCTGGCCGGCAGTGCACGCAGGTAGGCGACCGGGTCGAAGCCGTGATTGACGCTGCTGACGTAGATGTTGTTCACATCCACCAGCAGCAGGCAGTCTGCCTCGTCGGCCACGCTGCGCACGAAATCCCATTCGGTCGTTTCGGACACGCCGTAGCTCAGGTAGCTGGACACGTTCTCCAGCACCAGCCGGCGGCCCAGTTCGTTCTGCACCTGACCGATCTTGCGCACGAGCAGCCGTGCGCACTCTTCGGTGTAGGGCAGCGGCAGCAGGTCATGCGAGTTGCGGCCGTTGATGCCGGTCCAGCAGAGGTGGTCGGAAATCCACAGCGGGTCGACGCGATCTGCCAGCGTCTTCAACTGCTTAAGGTAACCGGCGTCGAGCGCCTGATCGGATCCGATGGACAGCCCGACGCCATGCATCGCCATCGGATAATCGGCCCGCAGGCGATCGAGCATCAGCATGGGCTTGCCGCCGTCGACCATGAAGTTTTCGGAAATGATTTCCAGCCAGTCGAGCGGCGCCCGGCTGGCCAGCAGCGAGTCGTAGTGGACCGGGCGCAGCCCGAGTCCGAAACCGGGCGATGGATGGGTCAGTCGGCGCATGGCGCAGGGAGGTCGCAGGGCAGGTGGTGAGACCGGCGACGATGCCCTGCGCCCGGCAGAAGCCGGAACATGCAAGGATCGCCGCCGGGATTCAGGGTGCGGGAAGTACCGATGTACGGAGCCAAAGGCTCACTTGGTCCCGATGTCGCCGATCGTGCCGCCCTTGGCCAGACAGTCCTTGGCAGCCGATGCCTTGAAGCCGTGACCCTTGCAGGCGTTCTGGCCCTTGCAGCTGTGCTCGGTGGTGGCGCAGTCGGAAGATCCCTTGCAGGAATTGATGCCGTAGCAATGCACCATGTCGCTGGCGCCGACCGACACGCCCTTGCTGCCGGCCGGCATATCGCCTGCGAACGCGGCACCGGACAGGGCCAGTGCGGCAGCGGCCGCGGCGATGGATGCTCCGAAATTGAATGTGGACATGAAAACTCTCCTGAGTGGTGTGGGCGGGGTGCCCGGAATCGGATGGTCGAGAACAACAGCCGCCGGCTTTCCACCTGCGCATTGCGCTCTCCCGACACAAGACCCGTGCATACCCGGCTTGCTTACACCACCCCGATGAAAATTTTGTCCCGACCTCAGGACGGCTTGTCGGAGCCAACCGCCGGTACCGTGGTCCACGGCAGCTGCTGCTTCTGTGCCTCGTCGTGCCAGCGCTCCTCTTCCTCGTGAATGTAGCGCTGCGTGGTGCGCGCGTCGGTGTGACGCGCATCCTTCTGCACGAAACGTTCGTTCATGCCGCTGTCGAGCTTGGCCGTGATGCCTGTGTGGCGTCCCCAGTGCGCCGAGGCGGCACGCAGCTTTTCCCGCTTGTGTTCCGATTCCGGCGGCAGCAGGTCGGCCGCGGCGTAGAAGATCTTTTTCAGTATCTGGTTCAGCCGGCGGGCGGTGATCGGGCTGCGGTCCTTGATCGACACCAGCAGCGGCGTCAGATCGGTGCGTTTGGGCATGGCCGACAGGCCCAGATGCTTGCGATAGCGCACCAGCGCATGAACCATGTCGTCGGCCACCGGTACCTTGGCCTGCTTGCCGCCCTTGCCGACGACATGCCACCACCAGCGACCGCGTTCCTCGCGGAAACTGTTCATCCGGTGCGATTCCAGCTCGCCGGCACGCGGTGCGAGCATGTACAGCAGCGCGGCAACGAAGCGCGCACGCTCGTATTCGTCGACCGCCGTGGCGCTATCGCGCGGCATGGCCTCGATCGCCTGCGTCACCGCCTGCCACATCTCGCTGTCGAGAAAGCGCTCGATCTTCTGCATTTCCTCGGTCTGCGCGATCACATGCGCCGGGCCGCTCGCTGCGTTCGCCAGCTTGCGCCGGCGCTGACGGATCAGGCCGAGCGGATTGCCGGCCAGATATCCGGCATCGACCAGATAGGACATCAGCGAGTTGATCGCCGCGATGGCGGTCAGTACGGCCGCGTCGGACAGCGGACCGACGAAGGGCCGCCAATGCGGCTTGGCACGCGGCACCTTGGGGCCGCACCACAGCTTCGCCGGTTGCGGATCGGCCAGAAAATGCAGATAGCCTTCGAAATCCTGGCGGTTCAGGCTGGACAGCGGTCTGCCGCACTCGATCAGCGACCACAGCAGCAACCGTTCGCACTCCCGCGCATAGATTCGATGGGTACCGGGCGAGCGGTCATATTCAGCCAGGAAGCAGCGGATCGCCTCGACGTCATTGCGGGCGCCGATCTGCAGCCGCACCGGATCGGCGCGATTGATGCCGTCGCGTCCGTCGAGCGCCTCCGGCACCTCGATTTCGTCGAGCGGACGGATCGGCAGCACGGGTACGGAAGAGGGCGGTGTCATGGGTGGTCGAAACGCGTGATGCGGGCGGGTTTTCGGGATGTTACCGTCGGTTGCCAGCGCACGTTCGTCGGTCAAAGCAGCCGGAACGCCAGCATCGCAACCAGTGTCGGCGGCAGGGCGGCCAGCAGCAGTTTCAGCGGATTGACCGCCGCTTCGTCGAAATGCCCACGCAGGATGGCGATGCCGGCCGGATTGGGCGCATTGGCGATCACCGTGAGCCCGCCACCGGTGACGGCACCGGCCACCAACGCGTACTTGAAATCGGCCGACAGCCCGTCGACCAGCGAACCCAGATACGTCAGCGCCGCATTGTCGGTCACGGCAGTCAGCGCCATCGCTCCGAAAAACACCTGATCGCTGCTCATCGCCATCAGGACGGGCTGCAGCCACCATTGCTGCTGACCGCCCAGAACCACGAGACCCGCCAGGAAGAAGGCAACCAGCAGGCCTTCGCGCAGTATCAACCTGTCCTGGTGATGTTCATACGCATGCGCCACGCCGAGGAAAAACAGGAACAGGCCCATGAAGATCGCCGGGTGATGCGCGAAGACCACGACCCCGACCAGAAACACGAGATGCACCAGCGTCAGTGGCATTGGCACGGCCTGCCGATCGCTTTCCTTTTGAACCGGCACCAGCCCGCCCAGTTCCTTGCGGAACAGCAGGGTCACGACAAAGGCGTTCACAGCGACTGCGACGATTGCCTTCCAGCCGAAGTTCGCCATCATGAAGATAATGTCCCAGTTCCATTTCCCGGCCACCATCAGCACCGGCGGCGCGGCAAACGGCGTCAGCGTGCCACCGATCGAAATGTTGACGAACAGTACGCCCAGCGTGGCGTACTTCAGGCACGCGGAGACGCCGGCGGCGAAAATCCGCTCCGCAAGCATCAGTGCCGCCAGTGTCATGGCAGCCGGCTCGGTGATGAAGGAACCGAGTACTGGCACCAGCGTCAGCACGATGAAGTGGAAACCCGTGCTTCCGCGCAGCGGGAGCGCCCGTGACAGCAGGTGCACGCCAGTCATCGCGGTCTGCAGTACCGGGCGCGTGCCGGCGATGACCATGATGGCGAACACGAACATCGGTTCGGTGAAATTGCGCGAATCGATGTAATGCGTCGTGACCGACTTGCCCTCGGTCGCGAACATGGCAAGCGCCAGAACCACGGCCCAGAAGCCGAACACGACCTCGACCTCGCCGAGCAGATGCCACAATCCGGCATGCGCGGGCCGCGTGTGCGCAAGATGCTCGAAGAAACGGGTCGAGAAGGTATGCAGGATGGCGAGCACGAACGTCGTCGCGCCAATGATCTGTATCAGGGTCGGTGTTTCCACCGTGTGCTCCTTGTCGTGGCGGCTGCGCGGGCGCGCGCCCGGCGACAGGTATCGATTGTTGCGATGTGGTGATATGGCACCGTATCCGTCATCGGGTTCGGCTGTTTTCAGCCAAAAGTGGTGCGACCATACCGCAACGGAAGCCGATGTACGGAGGTTTTCGGATCCGGGCTGTTTTCTTTGCCTAAAACCAATATTTCTGAAAATTACTGTTTTCAGAAGTTACAGTATATTATTTATATACAATCACATGTATGGAATTTATGCGGTGATTTTCAGCCATCTCCAGAGTTTCTTCTCAGCCTGCCTCTATCGCAGCCACAAGGTGGAACGCACGTTCGCGCTGCGCTTGTGCCATGACCATCGATATCAAAAACTCGAGCGTCCGAAGATCTCTACGACGCGCATCGAGGACGGAATCGGGTCACCCTGGATGCAAGATTTCTCTTTCAAGTCCGGATCAGGATCGCGGACCGGACCCTTCAGCGGGTCGCCCGTCTGTAGGTCACCACCAGCACGTCGCGCCACGCCGGTCGCGAAGGATCCAGCGGATGAATCGGCGTCACGCCGTGCATGGCGCGCTGGTCATTGACCAGCGCAGCATCGCACGGTGCAACCAGTGTGAAGCTGTCGAGCGGATTACCCTCCGGTGAAAAGATTTCGGTCGTACCGCTGGCGACGTTCTCGCGTCTGACCATCATCACCAGCACGAAATCGACGCCGTCGCGGTGCATGCCTTCCGGTGTCGGCTTGCCTGCGTTGTCCGCGCGCGCCTCGATGCGGAACTGATGTACCTCGATGTGCGCCGCAGCGTCCGGATGCAGCCGCTGGAACACCCGCAGCCCCAGTCCGATGGCGGTCTGCATCGCCGCCCCGCCCAGTACCTGCGGCGCGATGGGTGCGAAATTGCGGGCAACGCCGCCATTGAGCCGGTTGTAGTCCAGGCTCTGGTAGTGCGGCTGATGCGCTTCGACCCGCAGCTCCGACGTATTGGCCGGCGCACTCAGCACCGCATACCGGCGGCGCCGGTAGCGGCCACCATCGGCCATGTGGGTGTCGGTCTCGAGATCGTTCCAGCTGGCCGCGAACGCATCCCAGTCGGCATTCCAGTCGCCACGCAATGCACCCAGCCCCTGCTGCGTGCGGTTTCCCGGCAGGAAGCAGAAGTCGTGGGCGGCGATGCATTCCGCCAGTGCGCGAGGATCGTCGCCGTGAGTCAGATGTTCGGGCATGTGCCAAAGGGTCTGTTTGGGTGCAGGGAACCGACGATACCCCGTGAGCTTCGGCAACGCACGCCACGGTCGAATTAGAATCCGCACACTGCTTTCATGGACGTCACATGCCCCGCTTCTGCGCCAACCTGTCACTCATGTTCACCGAGCACCCGTTCGTCGAGCGCTGGGGGGCCGCCGCGCGTGCCGGTTTCGCCGGTGTCGAATGCCACTTTCCGTACGCCGTGCCGGCCGTCGAACTGGCCGCCGAACTGCGTATCCATCGTCTGGAACAGGTGCTGTTCAACCTGCCGCCCGGCGACTGGGCGGCAGGCGAACGCGGCATCGCTTGCCTGCCCGACCGGATCGACGAATTCGAGGCAGGCGTGGCGCAGGCCACCCGCTACGCGCGGGAACTGGACTGCCGGCGTATCAACTGCCTGGCCGGCATCGCGCAGGCCGATGCCGACCGGGCCGAACTGTTGTCGGTGATGGAAAGAAATCTGCGATTCGCCGCACGCACACTGGCTGGTGCAGGTATCGAACTCATGGTCGAGCCGATCAACACGCGCGACATGCCGGGATTCCTGCTGAACCGTTCGGCCGAGACGCTGGCGCTGATCGAGCGCGTCGGCGAGCCCAACGTGAAGCTGCAGTACGATGTCTATCACATGCAGGTCATGGAGGGCGACATCGCCCGCACGCTGGAGCGCGAACTGGCGCGCATCGGCCATGTGCAGATCGCCGACAACCCGGGCCGGCACGAACCGGGCACGGGCGAGATCAACTACCCCTTCCTGTTCGACTGGCTGGACCGCATCGGCTACGCCGGCTGGGTCAGCGCCGAATACATTCCGGCTGGCGACACGGTCGACGGTCTGGGCTGGATGCCGCGCTGAGCAGCGATCGCAGCGGCGTCAATACTGATGACGCTCATGCGACCGCCACCCGCGCTTACGGCAGCACGAAACCTTCGTCGGCCAGCACCTTGCGGGCCGGCGCCGACTGCAGGAAGCCGGCGAACTTCCCGCCTTCGCTGCCCGGGCCGGACAGCACCACCAGACCGTAGTCGGCACCGACCGCGAGCGACGGTGGCAAAGCGGTCTGCTGCAGCGCCGGTACCTCGCGCTGCGCCAGCTTCGTGTTGGTGCAATAGGTGACGAAAACGTCGGCCTGTCCACTGTCGACCACCCACGCATACACATTGCGACCGTCCGGCGGCTTCGGCGAATCCGCGCCACCGGTCAGCTGATGCGCGCGCGCCAGCAGCGCACGCCCTGCCCCGGGCCGCAGCTTGTCCGCACGCTCGAACATCTGCACGGCGTAGTCACCGGCCGGATCGGCCTTCGGCGTCGACATGCCCAGCTTCAGATCGCGCCTGAACAGCATATCGAGCGCGTTGTCCGGCGTCAGCGCCAGACCCGGCCGGCTCAGCAGGCACAGTTCGTTGCGGGCAAAGCGGATGACCGACGGCGCCTTGCCGGCATCCACGAAGGTCTGCGGATGAGTCATGTTCGCCGACGCGAACACGTCGGCCGGCGCGCCGCCGGCGATGCGGTCGCGCAGCACGCCGCTCGGCCCGAATTCGAAGCCGGGCGCGCTGCCGCCCTGCTCCGCATACTGCGCCCCCAGTCGGGTGAATACGGCCTTCAGGCTGCCGGCGGCAAGCACCTTCGTGCCATCGGCCTGCGCCACGCCGCTGGCGAGTACCGCACATGCGGCCAATGCAAGGGTACGCATGCCCTTACTTCGCAGCGTTCGGGAAGAACAGCTGCTGGCCGTCGATCTTGTAGTCGGCGATCGCCTTCTGCCCTTCGGCCGACACCACCCAGTCGATGAAAGCCTGACCGTCGACCTTCTTCACGTGCGGATGCTTTTCCGGATTCACCAGGATGACGCCGTACTGGTTGAACAGACGCTTGTCGCCTTCGACCGCCACCGTCAGATCGCCCCGGTTCTTGAACGACAGCCAGGTGCCGCGGTCAGCCAGAATGTAGGCGTTCATCGACGCCGCCGTGTTGAGCGCCGGACCCATGCCGGATCCGGTGTCGCGATACCACGGCCCCTTGACCGCATCGAGATCGATGCCCGCCACCTTCCACAGGCGCAGTTCTGCAGCATGCGTGCCGCTCTTGTCACCGCGCGACACGAACGGTGCCTGAGCGGTCTGGATGGTTTTCAGCGCCTCGGTGATGTCCTTGCCGCCAGCCACCTTCGCCGGGTCCGATTTCGGACCGACCAGGATGAAGTCGTTGTACATGACCTCCTGACGCTTGACGCCGAAGCCTTCCCCGATGAATTTCTCTTCCGCCGCCTTGTCATGCACGAACACCACGTCGGCATCGCCACGGCGGGCCATGTCCAGCGCCTGACCCGTGCCCAGTGCAACCACTCGCACCTGGATGCCGGTCTTAGCTTCGAACACCGGCAGCAGATGCTTGAACAAGCCCGACTGTTCGGTCGAGGTGGTCGACGACACCGTGATGAAGCGGTCAGCTGCCTGCGTCAGCGGGCTGGCGAGTGTCAGCGCGAAGGCGGCGGCAGAGATGACGACGGAACGGCGGATCAGGTCCATGAAAGTTCTCCTCGGATGTAATGCTCGGCCTGGGCCGAACGGGGGGCGGCAAAGAAGTCGGCGACCGGCGTGTGTTCGGTGATGCGGCCGTCGGCGACGAAAAGGATGTCGTCGGCCAGGCGACGTGCCTGACCAAGGTTGTGCGTGACCATCACGATGGAACAGCCTTCGGCTGCGATGACGCCGATCAGCCGTTCGACTTCGGCGCTGGAACCGGGGTCGAGGCTGGCCGTCGGTTCGTCCAGAAAGAGCACCTGCGGCCGCAGTACCCAGGCTCTCGCCAGCGCGACCCGCTGCTGCTCGCCGCCCGACAGCACGCGCGCCGGTCGCGATGCGAGATGGGCAAGGCCGACGCGGTGCAGGACATCGAGCGCGCGCGTCGTGCGTTCGACATGCGTGACCCCGGCCAGCGACAACGCATAGATCAGATTGTCGAGCACGCTGCGACGGAGCATGACCGGGCGCTGGAAAACCATGGCCTGTACCGGCGTCGTGCAATCGGCCCATGCGACACGGCCGGCAGTCGGTTCGATCAGTCCGTGCATCAGGCGCATCAGCACGCTCTTGCCGGCGCCGTTCGGACCGAGGATGACGGTGCGGCGACCCGCCAGTATTCGCGCCGACACGCTGTCTATCAGCGTGCGTCCGCCAGCGTCGAAGCGCAGCGACTCGAGGGCCAGCAGTGCGTCAGCCATAGCGACGCACCGCCCATTCGCGTACCGCATGCGCCAGCGCATTGAGTATCAGCACGATTGAAATCAGGATGAATCCGAGTGCCAGCGCCAGCGGCAGATCGCCCTTGCTGGTTTCGAGCGCGATGGTCGTGGTCATCACCCGGGTCACGCCGTCGATGTTGCCGCCGACGATCATCACCGCGCCGACTTCGGCCACGGCCCGTCCCAGTCCGGCCAGCACCGCGGTACTCAGCGAAAACCGGGTGTCGAGCAGCAGCGTGAAAGCGGCGCGCGGCGTCGACGCGCCGAGCGAACGCAACTGCTCCTCGTACTCGCGCCAGGCGTCGGCAACGATCTGGCGCGACAGCGCGGCGATGATGGGTGTGATCAGCACGACCTGGGCAATCACCATCGCGGTCGGCGTAAACAACAGGCCCATCGCGCCGAGCGGCCCGGCACGCGACAGCAGCAGATAGACAAGCAATCCGACCACCACCGGCGGCAGCCCCATCAACCCGTTCAGAATGACCGTCAGACTGCGCCGCCCGGGAAAGCGCCCGACCGCGACCGCTGCGCCGATCGGCAGACCGAGGCACGAAGCCAGGAACACGGCCGTCAGGCTCACCTTGAGGCTGAGCGCGACGATGCCCAGAAGCTGCGGATCCGCCTGGATCACCAGCGCCCCTGCTGTCGCAAAACTTTCTGTCAGCGTGCTCACCGCGCATCCTCAGCGGCGCCACATCTGCGGCAGGCGCAAAGCATCAATAGGCATGAGAAAACACATAAGATGCCGGACGCTAACTTAACCTCACGCCTTGTCCTATATGTCGAACTCTGCACAAAGCGAACCTGCACTCAGGCTCGAATGGGATTTCGGCGACGGCGCACCGGCCGGCGCTGGTCGCCTGCTGGCACTGCTGGCCGAGATCGAAACCACGGGCTCGATAGCCGGCGCCGCGCGTGCGACCGGGCTGTCGTATCGCAATGCATGGGGTCTGATCAACGCCTGGCAGACACATTTCGGTCAGTCACTGGTGAGCACGGCTCGCGCCAGTGGCTCGACACTGGATGACTTTGCGCACCGGATGCTCGCGATCGACCGCAATGCGCGCCAGTCGATGGCCCGCGCCCTGGAGAGCGCCAGCCAGCCGATGCGCGCGCTGTCGATCCGGCCGACCGACCGCGCAGGCGCGTCGCTGCGCTTTGCTGCGAGTCACGAACCACTGCTCAACGATCTGATCAGGCAGGTGCGTCAGGACGGAATCACCGCCACCCTGAATACGCACGGCAGCCTGGAGTCTCTGCTCGCGCTGGCTTCACGGCGCTGCGAGGTGGCCGGTTTCCACTGTCCGATGGGCGAACTCGGACGCGACATCTGGGCGCTCTATCGTGCCCAGCACGGCCTGCCGCGCCTGCGCCTGCTCGGTTTTGCCCGCCGCACGCAGGGACTGATCCTCGCGCGCGGCAATCCGAAGCACGTCACCGGTCTGGCTGACCTGTCGCGCGTCGACCTGCGTTTCGTGCATCGACAGCCGGGCGCCGGCACACGGCTGGCATTCGACCTGCTGGCGCGCCAGGCCGGCCTGGACACCCGAACGCTGAACGAAGGTGACGAAGAACACACGCACGCCGCGGTCGCCGCGCTGATCGCCAGCGACGAAGCCGACGCCGGCCTCGGTCTGCAGGCGTTCGCACACCGGCTCGGACTGGAATTCATTCCGTTGTTCGAGGAAATGTACTTTCTGGCGATGCGCGATGCGCCCGCATCGCGCGACACGCTGGACCGGCTGTCCGCACTGCTGCGCCAGCCGGACTGGCAGACACACGCGCAGAACCTCAGCGGCTACTCGCTCGTCGACACCGGTATCGAATACGACATGACCGGCGCCGAACGACTGCTGTTCGGCGATTGATCCTGGCTGTCGCCGGGTCGCAGCCGGAACAGACGCTCAGACCGCATCGTCACCGAAAGTGCGCGCCAGCAGCGTGCGCCCCGGATGATCGAGCGGCAGCAGTTCGGCCAGCCGTTCCAGTGCGTCGACCGCCTCCGGCGACTGGCCCAGGTGGTTGAGCAGCAGGTCGGGATCGTCGACACGGAAGATGGCGTCCGACAGTCGCGACTCCAGACAGTCGCGCCAGGCACGCAGCAGCGGACTTTCGGTGCGCGGAAGGAAGCTGCCGCGATAGCACGCAAGCGCGGTTTCGACGCGCCCGGCGTTCAGCGCCTGCTCCAGGTCCATGAAGTCGGCCTGCCAGTTGACCAGCAGGCGGTAAGGGCGCGAACCGATCGCTCCGCCGAGTCGCTCGCGCAGCTGCGACACTTCGGTCTTCAGCGTGGCAACCCCAACCGTACGGTCACCGTAGATCGCAGCATGCAGGCGTTCGAGATCCATCCCGTCCGGATGCAGCGCCAGCAGGCAGAGAATTTCGAGCTGGCGTGGCGACAGAGGCAGCGCACGGCCGTGGATCGAAGCCTGCGGCGTGCCGAGCATGCGCAGCCGCAGCACCGGCGCCTCGCTGACGGCGAGCAGCGCCTGCGAAACACGCTGTGCGAAGCGCTCGACCGCGTGCAGAGCGAGCGGTGAGTGCTTGTTCCAGGTGGTCGACAGATCGACCACACCCATCACCTCGCCACTGATCGAATCGCGGACCGGAGCCGCGTAGCACACCCAGTCCTGTACCGCCGGAATGAAGTGCTCGGCCGAAAAGACGCTGGCCGGACGGCGGTAGCGCAGCGCCAGCGCCAGCGCGTTGGTGCCGACCGAACGTTCATCCCAGCGGCCGCCGGGCACGAAATGCACCCGCTCGGCACGGGTGCGCATGCCGCGGCTGCAACCGGTCCATAGCAGCCGGCCGTCGGCATCGCTGACCGCGGCCACCATGCCGCTTTCCAGCGCCACCGTCTGCAGTTCGTCGATGCAGGATGCGATCGCCTGACCGTAGGCCGTGCCGGTCCAGTCCGGCG
>DATCUL010000457.1:0-4700 GCA_036567405.1 Methyloversatilis sp.
CGCGCCAGCTGGAAATAGGTGCCGGCGCAGTCGAGCAGCTCGAAGCGAGAACAGCTCATGCGCGCGCGGAAGTCGTCGCGCTTATGCTGGTAGAAAGCGCCAAGGTCGAGATAGCGCGAGGGTTCCGCCATGTAGTCGGCCAGGCCCAGCTGGGCCGGCGTGTTCACGGCAAACACATTGAACTGATGGACGCGCCGGAATTCGGCAGTCAGCGACGGCGGCGCGCAGACGAAGCCCACCTTCCAGCCAGTGACATGGAAGGTCTTGCCGAAGCTCGACACCAGCAGCGTGCGCGCCGCCAGTTCCGGCACACGTGAGGCACTGGCATGTTCGCGTCCGTCGAACACGATGTGCTCATACACTTCGTCCGAAATCACCACGATATCGCGTCCGTCGCACAGGCCGGTCAGCCGTCTCTGATCATCGACCGTCCAGGCAGAACCGGTCGGGTTGTGCGGCGTGTTGGTGATGATGAGGCGGGTGCGCGGCGTGATGCGGCGGGCCACCTCGTCCCAGTCGGGCAGGAAGTGCGGCGCCTGCAGCCGCACGAATACCGGCGTGGCGCCCGCCAGCCGGATGCCCGGCAGATAGCTGTCGAAGGCCGGCTCGAACACGATGACTTCGTCGCCCGGGCCGGCGAACGCCACGATTGCCGTGAATATCGCCTGGGTGGCGCCGGCCGTGATCGTTATTTCGCTCTCCGGGTCATACGACGCGCCATAGACAGCGGCCATCTTGCGCGACAGCGCCTCGCGCAGCACCGGCTGGCCGGCCATCGGCGAATACTGGTTGTGGCCGGCGTGCATGTGCGCAGCGACCGCATCGAACAGTTCAGGGCCGGCCGTGAAGTCGGGGAAGCCCTGCGAAAGGTTCAGCGCGCCACAGGCCTGGGCCTCGCGTGAAATCACGGTGAATATCGTGGTGCCGACGTCGGGCAGCTTGGACGCCAGGCGTCCGGTGTAGTCCTGCATGGCGGGCGTCCGGATCAGTCGAGCGCGGATTATGCTTCATGCCCCTGAACAAGGTGACCCGCAATGACCGACACGCCCAGCCCGCTGCGCTTCGATGACGCGCAGCTCCACATCCTCGACCAGACCCGCCTGCCGTTCTCCGAACACGAACTGCGCATCGATACCGCCGCGCAGGCCGCCCACGCCATCACCACCATGCAGGTGCGCGGCGCCCCGCTGATCGGCGCGATCGGCGCCTTCGGGCTCGCGCTGGCACTGCGCGAGGCGGCCGAAGACGCATGGCTGGATTTCGCCCGACGCATGCTGGCCGAAACCCGCCCCACAGCGGTGAATCTGGCGTGGGCGCTGCATCGCGTCGAAACCGCGGTACGCCCGCTGGCGCCGCGCGATCGTGCCGACACCGCCTGGCGCGAAGCGGTGGCGATCTGCAACGAAGACCGCGCTGCCAACCGGCGCATCGGCGAACACACGCTGGGCCTGATGCAGGCACTCACACCGAAGTCGGGACGACTGAACCTGATGACCCACTGCAACGCTGGCTGGCTCGCCACCACCGGCTGGGGCACCGCACTGGCCGGCATCTATCTGGCCCGTCAGGCCGGAATCGACCTGCACGTATGGGTGTCGGAGACACGTCCGCGCAACCAGGGCCTGCTCACCGCCTGGGAACTGGCGCGGGCCGGCGTGCCGCATACCGTGATCGCCGACAACGCCGCCGGACAGCTGATGCGCGAAGGCCGGGTAGACGCGGTCATCATCGGCGCCGATCGCATCGCGGCGAACGGTGACACCGCGAACAAGGTCGGCAGCTATCTGAAAGCGCTCGCCGCGCGCGACAACGGCATTCCGTTCTGGGTCGCCGCCCCCTGGTCCACCATCGACCTCGCCTGCCGCGACGGCCGGGCGATACCGATCGAGGAGCGTGAAGGACGCGAAGTGCGCGAAACGCGCGGTGCGGCCGGCAGCGCCCGGCTGCTTGAAGAAGCTGTAGCCGTCGAGAACCCGGCCTTCGACGTCACGCCAGCCACACTCGTAAGCGCGCTCGTCACCGAACTCGGTGTCATCGAGTGCGCGTGCGACATGTCGCTCGAAGCGTTTTGCCGGGCAATCAATCCACAGAAGCTCATGTAATTTCGAGCTGCGTGAAACTGGCTTCCAGCATGGGTTTTATTCGTATTGCACTGCGAAACATCGACGCTGTCGTCAAGTTTTAATGTAAACCCGCTTGAAATCTGGATTCCGGTGAGGATAATCCACCGTCAATCCACAAAACAGGGGATACACCCTGATGAACGAGGTCAGCGGCGCCGACGTGCACAACGCAGCGCGCCGGTTGGAACTTTGCGGACTCAACCGCGGTGCGACTGGCAATGTCAGCGCGCGCCGCGGTTCCGCATTTCTGATCACGCCCAGCGGACTGGATCCCGCGCGGTTCGGCCCGTCGGATATCGTCGAGGTGGCCGATGACGGCAGTTTTTCCGGCGCACTGAAGCCCTCATCGGAGTGGCGCATCCATCGCGACGTCTATCGGGCGCGTGCCGAAGCGGGCGCCATTGTCCACACCCATGCACCGTTCGCGACCGCACTTGCCTGCATCGGGAATCCGATTCCGCCCTTCCATTACATGATCGCCCGCTTCGGCGGCAGCAGCGTCCGCTGCGCGCGCTACGCGACGTTCGGTGAACAGGCACTGTCGGATGCGGTGCTCGAAGCGCTCGACGGACGCTGCGCCTGCCTCATGGCCAATCACGGCATGCTGGCGTTCGGTCGCGACATCGATCACGCGGTCGCACTGGCCATCGAATTCGAAGCACTGTGCGAACAGTACGTCAGGGCACTCCAGATCGCACAGCCGCGTCTGCTCGACGACGGAGAAATGCAGCGCGTGCTTGCGAAATTCGGGAGCTACGGCCAGTGAGCATGAGTGTCATGCAGATGCCGCAGGTTAAAGATTCAGGGACGGGGACCGTGAACCTTCGCAGCCTCCCGCAAAGATGCCCGGTGGCAATACACACCTGAAGCCGGACCCGGTCATGCCCATCCATCCACTGTCAAACGGCACAACACCGCGCAGCGACAATACCGAGCGTCAGGTAGAGGCTGAGCTCGTTGCGCTGGCGTATCGCCTGACGCCGTTCACGCTGGTGATGGCAGTGGTACTCGCCGGTCTGATCTGGGGCGTGCTGCACAAGATCGTGGACACCCGCGTGCTGACGCTCTGGCTGGTTGCAATGGTCGCGATCAACGCGGGCCGTTACGGTCTGATCATGGCCTGGCGGCACGTCAGCCCCGGCGTCAACGAAACGCTGATCTGGAAGTGGCTGTTCATGCTTGGCGTGCTGGCGGCGGGGTGCGGCTGGGGTTCGCTTGGCGTGCTGCTGATGCCGCCTCCCGGCCATCCTTACGAAATGGTCGTGCCCTTGTGCCTGGTCGCGGTCGCTGCGGTGGGTCTGTTCTCGCTGACCGGCATGTGGAAGGCCTACGTGCTGATGGCCCTGCCCACGCTGCTGCCGACCGCCTTTTTCTATCTCGCAGCTCCGGAACCCGAACGCGAGGTGCTGGGCGGCTTCATCCTGCTGTTCGTGATGATCGCCGTCGTCAATGCGCGCCGCTTCCAGCGGAACACTGCGGAATTCATCCGGCTGCGGCTGCATCACGCGCATGTCGCGAAGGAAAACGAGGAGGCGAAGGAAGCCGCCGAACAGGCGAATCAGGCCAAGAGCCAGTTCCTCGCCAACATGAGCCACGAAATCCGGACGCCGATGAATGGCGTGCTCGGCATGGCCCAGTTGCTGCTGCGCAGCGATCTGACGGCTGACCAGAGGCGTTACCTGGAAACGCTTTATCGGTCGGGCGAAAACCTGCTAGACCTGCTGAACGACATCCTCGACCTGTCGAAGATCGAGGCCGGACGTTTCGATCTCATCCGCAGCGAATTCGATGCGCGACGGACACTGCGCGAAGTCACCGAACTGCTCGGCGCGCAGGCGCGCGAAAAGGGCCTGACACTGGCCATCGACGTCGACGACGCAGTACCCGGCCGGGTCGAGGGCGATGCCGGTCGTCTGCGCCAGATCGCGGTGAACCTCATCGGCAACGCCATCAAGTTCACCGACCACGGCGGCGTGTTCGTGACCCTGCGCGTGCACTCGATGGACGACGACGTCCTGTTGCAGCAGCGTCCCAGCAGCGGCGCGGTACGCATGGTGATGTCGGTGCGCGACACCGGCATCGGCATCGCCGACGACGACCAGACCCGGGTATTCGACGCGTTCGCTCAGGCGGACGGCACGGCGGCGCGGCGCTTCGGCGGCACCGGGCTCGGTCTCGCCATTTCGCGGCAGCTCGCCGAAATGCTGGGCGGCGCGATCACGCTGCGCAGCGCCTCCGGCATCGGTTCCACCTTCACCCTGTCGCTGCCGTGCAAGGTGGTCAGCACCGGCATGGAAGAAGCGCAGGGCAGCCTTTCGCTGCCCACGCTGCCCCGGCTCTCCGGCAACGTACTGCTGGTCGAGGACAGCACGGTCAACGCGGAAGTGGCGTCCAACATGCTCGAAGCCTTCGGCCTGCGCTGCACGCTCGCACGCGACGGCCGCCAGGCGCTGCAGGAACTCGAGCACGCCCGTTTCGACCTCGTGCTGATGGACTGCCAGATGCCGGGCATGGACGGTTTCGAGGCCTGCGAACGCATACGCGACCGCGAACGGCTGGTCGGCCTGCCCAGATCGG
>DATCUL010000458.1:0-2786 GCA_036567405.1 Methyloversatilis sp.
GCCGGACGAGGTCAGCGGCGAAGCCGGCGCCTGCTTCGGCATTCCGGCGACAACCGCGATGCAGGCCGTGCTGACCCGCGGCGGCGTCGAGGGCAAGACGGTGCTGGTGGCCGGCGGCGCGGGCGCGGTCGGGCACTACGCCATACAGTTCGCGCGGCAGCTCGGTGCGAAGCAGATCATTTCGACCGTCAGCAGCCCGCTGAAAGCCGAAATGGCCCGTCTGGCCGGCGCCGACACGGTGATCGACTACCGCAGCGAAAATGTCGCCGAGCGCGTCGCGCAGGCGACCGGTGGCCGCGGCGTCGATCGCGTCATCGAGGTGGACGTCGCCGGCAATGGCGAACTCGACATCCAGCTGGTGCGCCCGGGCGGCGAATGGGTCATCTACGGCAGCGGCAAACCGCAGTTCTCGCTGCCCTTCTTCGCGCTGGCCGCCCGCAACGTCGCGCTGTACTTCATCCTGATCTACCTGCTCGAGGCAGAAGAGCGTCAGCGCGTCATCGCGACGCTCGACATGCTGCTCGCACGCGGCGGGCTGATCCACAACATCGCCGAGCGCCTGCCGCTGGAGCGCATCGCCGACGCGCACGAACTGGTCGAACAGGGGCGCACGGTCGGCAACATCGTGCTGTCGATCGGTCAGGAATAGCGGCGGAGCTGCGACCGGGATCACGACCTGAAGCGGGACACGGGCTCCGCTGCGGACAGCAGAGCCTCTGAACTGCAGGCAATCCGGACGTCTAATATGTAATCGAGTTGCACGCCGAACCACCTCTGTGCCGCCCGTGGCGACACCAATCGGGGACAGGATCATGATGCGGATGACACGAACGGGCGCCCTCCTCCTGATCCTGTGCGGCCAGCCTGCACTGGCGGCAGACATCGAAGGCTCGCCCTGCCGGCTGGTCGACCCGGCCGAACTCGCGACGATGGGCTTCCGGATCAACCGCGCACCGGCCACCAGCGTGATGGATCTGCACAAGGGCGATGTCGATGCCCCGGTCGACACCCATTCCGAGGTCTGCACCCTGCTCGCCGGTTACAGCGGCGACCGGCTCGGACTGCAGGTAACGGTCGACACCTTTGCCGAAAAGGTCAGCGAAGCACAGCTCCACGCGTGGACAGAAGCCATCATGCGCGGCGACCGGGCCCGGTTCACCGAATCCCGCGTCGGAAACGCCACCTGCGAAGTCGGCGAATTCGAGTTGAGGTACGAGCGAAGCAACGAACCGGAAGGCATCCAGCATTTCGTGTCCTGCGAAATGCTGCAGATCGGCGGCGTCCGGCGGGTCAATATCTATTTTCAGGTACCTGAGGACAAGGCACTGCTGCCGACCACCGAACGGGTGAAAGCGCTGCTCGACAAGATCGCCGGCCAGCAGATCTAGGGCCCGCAAACACCGAGACTCGGCCGGGCGCTCCGCAACGCCTCGCAACACGCGTCGGCGTCACCGTGCCTGGGGCGGCTGGTCTTCATCCCAGTGGAACTTGTGCAGGATGCGGTGCATCACCGGCGCGAAGATCAGGCTGGCGGCAACGATGAACACCAGACCTGCATACAGGGCATACAGGCCGGCGAACACCTTGCCGCCATCGGTGCGCGGCGCGTCGACCGGTCCCATGCCGCCCAGCAGCATGGCGCTGTTCAGGAATCCATCGCGCCAGGCCAGTCCCTCGAAATGCCGGTAGCCGGCCATGCCGATCAGCAACGAACCGAGCAGCAGCCCCATGGCAACCGCCAGATGCAGTGCGAAGCGTCTGACGAAATGGGCCGTCGACAACGGCTTGCGGGCGCGCGATTCGTACATTGCCGGTTCCGGATGGAAGTCAGGTCAGGGTGACAAGCATAGCCCCGGCGTCGTCCTGCCGCTCACGCCGGCCTGGCGTGCACGTGGTTCAGCCAGAGCACGGCGATGGCGCACGAGGCGATGCGCGAATGCGCCGAATCGGCCCGGCTGGTCAGCACGATGGGCACGCGCGCGCCCATCACGATGCCTGCCGTCTGCGCGTCGCCCAGATATTCGAGCTGCTTGGCCAGCATGTTGCCGGCTTCCAGATCCGGCACCACCAGAATGTCGGCTTCGCCCGCCACGCGCGACTGTATGCCCTTGGTCTTCGCTGCCGCCAGTGACACCGCGTTGTCGAAGGCCAGCGGCCCGTCCACCAGACCGCCGGTGATCTGCCCGCGATCCGCCATCTTCGACAGCGCCGCGGCGTCCATCGCCGAACGCAGCTTCGAGGTCACCGTCTCGACCGCCGACAGGATGGCGACCTTGGGCAACGGATTGCCGAGCGCATGCGCCAGATCGATCGCGTTCTGCACGATGTCGACCTTGGCGTCGAAGTCGGGCGAGACATTGATCGCGGCATCGGTGATCAGCAGCGGCTTGGGGTAGCGCGGCACGTCCAGCACGAACACGTGGCTGACACGGCGCCCGGTACGCAGCCCGGTCTGTGCATTGACCACCTCGGCCAGCAGTTCGTCGCTATGCAGGCTACCCTTCATCAGCGCCTCGACCTGGCAGTTGCGCGCCATCGCCACGGCCTGCGCGGCCGCGGCATTGCTATGCGGCACGTCGATCACCGTGGTATCACCTAGATCGAGGCCGCATTCGACGGCCAGCGCGCGTATCCGCGATTCGGGGCCGATCAGCACCGGCTCGATCAGCCCGAGCCGGGCCGCGTCCAGCGCACCTTCCAGCGCCTCGCGGCTGCACGGGTGCACCTCACCCATCCGTATCGGCGGCAGGCGCTTCGCCGCCTCCAGCAACTGGTCGTAGCGCAGG
>DATCUL010000459.1:0-4312 GCA_036567405.1 Methyloversatilis sp.
GCGTGCTGAAACGCTCGATCAGCCGGCCGGTCTTCTCGCCCGAGAGCATGATCGGACCACGCAGTTTGAAGAACGCCGCCAGCAGCACGACCATCGCGCACAGCGCGATGCCGCCGTACAGCGTGATCGGCCCGTTGCGCAACATGCGCCAAGTCTGACCGCCTGACTGGATCAGAACACCGGTGTCCACGCCCTTGATGTTGGTGACATGCTGCTCGCCCGATCGCACCTCGCGCCATACAGGTGCGTTGTTCAGCGGCTGGGATTGCTGGCGCTGCACCTGTTCGGCCGCCGCCGGTCCGGCAGCGAACGACGCCGTCCCGCCCAGCAGGGCGCCCAGCACGCACGCCATCCACAGCACACGTTGCAGAATCGTCGTGTCGCGGTTCATGAGCGTTCTCCTAACCGTTGATGCGGCGGTATTCGTTCTGGTTCTGGTTGCGTGCCCGTATCGTCGCTTCCCACTCGGTACGGTCACCGGAGAAGGCGTCGTTGTCCCAGGGCTTGCCATCCGGCTTGCCCTGATACTGCCCCTGCTTGTAGACCACAACCTGCGCCCGGTCTCCGCAGCCGGCAAGCGCCAGCGCGAGCACGCATGCTCCGACAATGCCCGTGTTCATGACTTTCCTCCCGCGGCAGGGGGCTGGGCCGGCGCCTCCGGTTTGCCATAGGCGGTCGACCAGCCCCAGATGTCGGCGCCCTTGCCGCGCGTCATCACGCGCTGGCGGTAGATGTCGGCCAGCACGTCGGCATCGCCGCCGAGCAGCGCCTTGGTCGAGCAGACTTCGGCGCACAGCGGCAGCTTGCCTTCGGCCAGCCGGTTGCGGCCGTATTTGCGGAACTCGGCCTCGGACCCGTTCTCTTCCGGACCGCCGGCGCAGAAGGTGCACTTGTCCATCTTGCCGCGCAGCCCGAACGCGCCGGCCTGCGGAAACTGCGGCGCACCGAACGGGCAGGCGTAAAAGCAGTAGCCGCAGCCTATGCACAGGTTCTTGTCATGCAGCACCACGCCTTCGTCGGTGCGGTAGAAGCAGTCGACCGGGCACACCGCCATGCAGGGCGCGTCCGAACAGTGCATGCAGGCAACCGACAGCGAGCGCTCGCCCGGCACGCCGTCATTGATCGTGACCACACGCCGCCGGTTCACACCCCAAGGCACCTCGTGTTCGTTCTTGCATGCGGTGACGCAGCCGTTACATTCGATGCATCGTTCCGTGTCACAGATGAATTTCATTCGAGCCATGGTTTCCTCCGTTCTGCGGGGCGGATGCACACCGGCAAGCCGCCTCAGGTCCTTGTTCGCCGCGTTCAGGTCCGGGCACTCACGCCTTCATGATCTGGCAGACCGTGGTCTTGGTTTCCTGCATCATCGTCACCGCGTCGTAGCCATAGGTGGTCGCGGTATTGACCGCTTCGCCACGCACCACCGGTGCCGCGCCCGCCGGATAGCTGTCGATCAGATCCTTGCCCATCCAGTGCCCGGCGAAATGGAAGGGCAGGAACACCGTGTCCGGCCCGACCCGCTCGGTCACCATGGCCTGCACCCGGATCTGCGCACCGGTCGGCGACCTGACCCACACCATGTCCTTGTCGCGGATGCCGCGATCGTTGGCGGCACGCGGATTGATCTCGACGAACATGTCCTGCTGCAGTTCGGCCAGCCACGGATTGGAACGCGTCTCGTCGCCGCCGCCTTCGTATTCGACCAGGCGGCCCGAGGTCATGATCAACGGGAAATCCTTGCCGACGTTGGCGAACTGATCCTGCACGCTCTTGTACAGCGTCGGCATGCGCCAGAAGGCCTTCTTGTCGTCGTGCGTCGGGTATTTCGCGACCAGGTCGGCACGCGGCGAGAACAGCGGCTCGCGGTGCTGCGGTACCGGGTCGGGGAAGTTCCAGACCACCGCGCGCGCCTTCGCATTGCCGAAGGGATGGCAGCCATGGACCTTCATAACGACACGGATGATGCCGCCCGAGGAATCGGTCTTCCAGTTCTTGCCCTCGGCCTTCTTCTTCTCGTCGTCGGTCAGTTCGTCCCACCAGCCCAGCTTCTTCAGCAGCACGTGGTCGAATTCGGGATAGCCGAACTGCAGGTCGGCCCCCTTCGATGCCGAGCCGTCCGCCGCCAGCAGGCTGGTGCCGTCCTTCTCGACACCGAAGTTCGCCCGGAAATTGCCGCCCCCCTCCATCACGTGCTTCGACGTGTCGTACAGATTGGGCGAGCCAGGATGCTTCATGTCCGGCGTGCCGTAGCACGGCCACGGCAGCCCGAAATACTCGCCGTCGAGCGAGTAGCCGGTTTCCTTGTCGATGCCGCCCTTGGCCCGGAGCGTCTTCGGGTCGAACACATGCATGTTGCGCATGTGGATCTTGAGCCGTTCCGGCGACTGGCCCGTGTAGCCGATGGTCCAGGTGCCGCGGTTGATCTCGCGCAGCACATCGGCGATGTCGGGCTCGTAGTTGTTCACCTTCACGTTCTTCGTGAACTGCTCGGCGAAACCGAACTTCTGCGCGAACAGATACATGATGGTGTGATCCGGTTTCGATTCCCACAGCGGCTCGATCACCTTCTCTCGCCACTGCAGCGAGCGGTTTGATGCCGTGCATGAACCTTCGGTCTCGAACTGCGTGGCCGCCGGCAGCAGGTAGACGCCGTCGCGGCGGGCGCTGGCCGCCATCGCCGCAGTCGCCGACGGATACGGATCGATCACCACCAGCGTGTCGAGCGCCTTCATCGCTTCCAGCATGTCCTTGCCACGCGTCTGCGAATTGGGCGCGTGGCCCCAGAAGACCACGGCACGCAGGTTCGGATCCTGGTCGATGAACTCGTTCTTCTCGGTGACACCGTCGATCCAGCGCGACACCGTGATGCCGGAACGTTCCATCAGCGCCTGCGACGCGTAGCGGCCCTTGAGCCACTCGTAGTCGACGCCCCACACGTTGGCCCAGTGCTTCCATGCACCGGCGGCAAGCCCGTAGTAACCGGGCAGCGAATCCGGATTCGGGCCGACGTCGGTCGCGCCCTGCACGTTGTCATGGCCGCGGAAGATGTTGGTGCCGCCGCCGGACACGCCGACATTGCCCAGCGCGAGCTGCAGGTTGCACATCATGCGCACGATGGCATTGCCTGTCGTGTGCTGGGTTTGACCCATGCACCACACGACGGTCGACGGCTTGTTCTTCGCCATCGTTTCGGCGATCAGCTTGACCTGATCATCCGGCACGCCGCTGACTTCCTCGACCTTGTCCGCGGTCCACTTCATCGCCTCGTCGCGGATCTTGTCCATGCCGTAGACGCGATCGTCGATGTACTTCCTGTCCTCCCAGCCGTTCTCGAAGATGTGCCGCAGCACGCCGTACAGGATCGCGATGTCGGAACCGGAGCGGATACGCACGTAGTGATCGGCCTTGGCCGCAGTCCGGGTGAAGCGCGGGTCGGCGACGACGATCTTCGCGCCATTCTCCTTGGCATGCAGGATGTGCAACAGCGACACCGGGTGCGCCTCGGCGGCGTTCGACCCCATGAAGAGAATCGCCTTCGAGTTCTGCATGTCGTTGTAGGAGTTGGTCATCGCACCATACCCCCAGGTGTTGGCCACGCCGGCCACGGTCGTCGAGTGGCAGATGCGCGCCTGGTGGTCGCAGTTGTTGGTGCCCCACATCGACACGAACTTGCGCATCAGGTACGCCTGCTCGTTGTTGTGCTTGGACGAGCCTATCCAGTACACGCTGTCCGGACCGCTCTCCTCGCGCAGCTTCAGCAGCCGGGCCGACACCTCGGCCAGCGCGTCGTCCCAGGACATGCGCACCCAGCGGCCATCGACCAGCTTCATCGGGTAGCGCAGTCGATGTTCGCCGTGGCCGTGCTCGCGGATCGACGCACCCTTGGCACAGTGGGCGCCCATGTTGATCGGGCTGTCGAACACCGGTTCCTGGCCGACCCAGACACCGTTGACCACCTCTGCATCGACGGCGCAGCCGACCGAACAGTGCGTGCAGACAGTGCGCTTCATCACGACCTTGCCGCCGACCGCGGGCGCCGGTGCCGCCTGCGCCCGCTCGACCATCGAGAACGGCAGCGCCGACGCAAACGCGGACGCGCCAGCCGTCACGCCGGAGCGTTTCAGGAAAGTGCGGCGGTCCATGATGCGCGGCGCAGCCGCCGACAGCGATCGCGCGAGGCCGGACGACGCGCGCGCGCCGGAGGTGGATTTTCTGGTCAGTGTCATCTCGTGAGTCCTCCTGTCAGACGCGCGCGGTACGGTAATAGCTCGCGACATGCGCGGTCAGCCGATAGCCGCCCTGCTCCGGG
>DATCUL010000460.1:0-2803 GCA_036567405.1 Methyloversatilis sp.
GCCAGCATGCCGACCAGGGCGCCGGTGGTGTCGGCGTCGTCGCCCATGTTGACGGTGGCGATCAGGGCCGCCTCGAAATCGGTGTGGTTCACGAAGTGGTGCAGCACGGTCTGCACGGTATCGACGACGTAGGCGGTGGCGCGGCCCTTGTAGGGCTGGAAGGCGAAGGCCGGATTGGCCCGGACCCAGTCCGCCACCCAGGACTGGCAGTCCGCGTGTGGCGTGCCGGCCAGTATCCGGGCCAGCAGCCGGGCGATGCCCAGCGTGGCGGCGTCCGACTCGGGGTGGTGGTGGGTGATGCGGGCCTGGGCCAGGCTCAGTCGTTCGAGCGCAGGCGCGTCGTGCATCAGTGCCAGTACGACCGGCAGGTTGCGCATCAGCGCGCCGTTGCCGCCGTCGCGTTCGCTGGACGGGCCGCTCAGGCTGCCGTCGGCCAGGTAGCGCTGCAGGCCGCGACGACAGGTGTTGCCGCAGTCCACCGGCTTGCTGCGCAGCCAGCCGACGAAGGCATCGGCGATGACCTTCGTCATGTCGGCCATGTCCGGCTCGGCGGCCTGCGCGGCGCCTGCCAGACGCGTGCCGCCGATCTGCAGCAGCGCGTCGCCCAGGGCCAGGCTCATCGTGGTGTCGTCGGTGACCTGGCCGCGTGCCAGCTTGAGCCAGCCGCCGCCCACGATGTCGCGGTGCACGCCGTACTGGGCCTGGATCTCGCGCGGGCGCATGAATTCCACCGTGGCGCCCAGCGCGTCGCCGATCGCCAGACCCAGATAGGCGCCGAGCGCGCGGTCGAACAAGGTGTCGAAATCCGGAAGGTCGAAGTCTTTGCTCATGGTCGGTTGGCGGGAACGGGTTCGTAGTGGCGTTCAGAGGAAACGGGCCTGCACCGGATAGTCGCCGCCCAGCGCCAGCACTTCCTGCTCGCCGTGCAGGACCTGGCCGGGCAGCAGACCCGGCCAGACCAGCAGCTTGCAGCGCGGCACCTGGAGCTCGAACACCCAGTCGCCGAAGCAGCCGGCGTCGTCGCGCGACAGCGTGAAGGACGCCAGGCTGTTGAGCCGCACGGTGCACTGGCGGTCCTGCAGCCGGCCGGTCACCACCTGTTCCTCGCAGCGCGTGCTGCCGCGCCACAGGCGGAGGTGCGCGCCGTCGTCGCCGGGCTCGCGCGGCGGGCCGAAGCGGGGCAGCGCCCACTGGCTGAATTCATAGAGCAGGTCGAGCTGCTGGTGGATGCAGTTGCCGTGGTAGCGGCTGGCGGCCTTTTCTTCGAGGTAGGCCACCCAGGCCGGCGAGGGAAAGCGTTCCAGCCGCGCCTTGTGGAACAGCGGCGCCAGACCGAAGCGGCTTTCCACCCAGCCTTTCAGCACGGCCCCGGCCGGGCCGTTGGCGTCCATGCCCCAGCCCTGCAGCAGGCGCCGCCAGCTGCTGCGCCAGCGCCGGCCCTCAGCACTGTCCTGCGGCGCGGAGACGCGTTCCGGATGCAGACCGAAGGCGATCGCCACGTAGTGCTCGAAGACATCGCGCGATTCCTTCAGGCTGTCGCAGCGCTCCAGCAGTGCAAACAGGCCGCCGTGGGCTTCGCGCGTGCCGGCAATGTGCAGCGGCACCGGGTGCTGGTTGAACGCGCGGCTGGCCAGCACGTCGGCCGGCACACCGACCAGATTGGTGCTGTACCAGCGGTGCGGCTGCGCCTCGACCTGATCGTCCGGGGCCGGCTGGGCACGAAGCTCGGGCGCATCCGGGCCCGGACTGTGTGGGGGTGGATCTTCGGGCTGCGGGCATTCGGGCCGGCCGCCTTGAAGAATGGGAAATTCGACCGGCATCCAGCCAGTATTTGTGCATTCGCTGCAGTGCGTCAACCGGCAATGCCGGCCCGGATTGCCGGTGACCGGCGCTCAGGCTGCAGGCGGATTCGGCCGCCCTGCGCCGCGCCCGGAAATGTCCGTCGCGTCGGTCGGGCACCGTGCCGATTGCCGGCACGCCGGAATCGCGGCAGGCTGGCGCCTCGGGAACGGGAAAGCGGCGACTGGATGGAAACGGAGGGTTCGCAGATGAAGACAGGTGGCGTTCTTGTCACGGTGATCGGACTGATGGCCGCCACGTCCGCGCAGGCGATCGACGCACGGTACGCCCGGCAGCTCGAACGTTCCGGCTGTACGCAGGTGTCCGAACTGCAGGGCTGCGACATCGGCAAGACCCGGGCGGAAAACGCCAGGGCGGGCTTCGTGACCGAAACGCCGGGGGCCACCCTGGCCGGTACGCCCTATGCCGGCAAGTGGGTCGCCAAAGGCAGCGACGGCGCGACGGTCGCCACCATCCGCATCGACAACCGGGAACGCGTCCGGGTCGATGGCAGGCAGGTGAGGGCGAAGCGGAGCGACGGAGCACTGGTGTTCCGCGCAGGAAAGATCACCTACACCATCCAGGGCGACCGCCGTCTGAAGGGCGAGGACACCTGGACCAACTTCGATGCGGGAACGAAGGGTTTGATCGTCGCCGAATAGGCGGGCGCGAACGGTCCGAAGGTCTCCGGAACTGCCGTGCAGCGGTATCGGGGTTGGCGTCCGTTGCCCGCCGCTGACGGTCGGGCGCCGGATGCGACGTCGTGGCCGGTCACCCACTTGGCGTTCAAGCCACCTCGGCACCCGCACGTGTTCAATACCGCCCCGGGTCGTTCGCCAGGGTGTGAGTGGCTGAAATGTTCCGGTGCTATGGCGCGTCCTTGCTGTAGAGGCAGAGGCGGTGGTCGTGTCTGCGCCTATATGCATGTGCGGAATCTGCGGGACGCCCGTCGGTGACACCCCGG
>DATCUL010000461.1:0-2192 GCA_036567405.1 Methyloversatilis sp.
ATCGGGGTTCTGGTTGCGCCAGCGCAGGATGTGCGCCGGCTGGAACATCTGGTGTACCGAGCAGTGCCCCTTCCACAGCAGGATTTTTGCCCGTGCCACCTGTTCGTGCGTCAGGCCGCCGTTTTCCAGGTCGGGATCCCATACCACCATGTCTTCGAGCGGAATGCCCATCTTGTAGCCGGTCCAGCGCCCGAGGTGCTGGTCGGGGAAGAACAGCACCTTCTCGCGGCGCGCCAGCGCCCATTCCAGGATGCTGCCGGCGTTCGACGAGGTGCAGACGATGCCGCCGTGCTCGCCGCAGAAGGCCTTCAGGTCGGCGGCCGAATTGATGTAGGTGACCGGTGTGATCAGCGCATCCGGATCGCCGCCGGTCATGTCGCGCAGTTCGCGCCAGCAGCGTTCGACCTTGGCCAGACTGGCCATGTCGGCCATCGAGCAGCCGGCCGCCAGATCAGGCAGGATGGCGACCTGTCCCGGTCGCGACATGATGTCCGCAACTTCGGCCATGAAATGCACGCCGCAGAACACGATGTATTCGGCATCGGTCTGCCCGGCCAGGCGGGACAGCTTCAGCGAATCGCCGGTCAGGTCGGCGTGGCGGTAGACGTCGGCGCGCTGATAGTGGTGACCGAGGATGACCGCGCGCTGGCCGAGTTTTTCACGTGCGGCCAGTATGCGTGTCTGCGCCTGCTCGTCGGCGAGTGCGTTGAAACGGTCGAAACTGATGTTGGCGACTTGCATGATGCTCCGTCCTAGCTCTGGCTCCAGGGCAGGCCGGCCTTGCGCCAGCCGCCTACCGTATTGCGCTGGCCGCTGGCGTCCAGATCGCCCTCGAAGCCTTCAAGTATGTTGTAGGCGTTGCTGTAACCGGCTTCCGCGGCGGCCGATGCGGCACCGTGCGAGCGGCCGCCACTGCGGCACAGGAACATGACCAGCGATTCCGGATCGACCTGATGCTTGAGCTGGGCCATGAAATCCGGATTGCGCTGGCCGCTCGACATATTCCATTCGATCTGCACCGCATCGGGCACCTTGCCGACCCACTGCCATTCCGCCGAGGTGCGTACATCGACCAGCCGGGCGCCAGGCGCAAGCCTGAGCAGTTCGTACGCTTCGGATGGCGTGACAGCGCCCGCATAGGGCAGTTGCAGTTGCTGGGCGCGTTCCCGCGCCAGCCCGAGTATTTGTCCGAGTGTGGCCATGACCGTACGCCGTCGATGAAAAGTGCTCCAAGTATATCGCTTGCCAAGACAAGCTCTGGTTTGCACCAATATGGTGCTATTTTGATTGGAATTGCACCAAAATAATGCCTTTTGCGCCTCGTTTGTGCATTCCACCGGTCGCGATCGCGCCTGTGGCACAATCACGGGGCTGATGTTGATGCGTGGCATGGGTTCTGCTTGATGCCGCGCAGCAGGAAAAGTCGTGGTGCGGACGTGAACCCGGTCGATCCGGGGCATTTTTTTGCCACGCCGGAGCGTCCCGGGATCGTTTGCCGGGCCTGCTTTTTATGAGCCAGTTAAAGCCGATCCAGTAGCAAGTACATACATCCATCGTAGGAGAGATCATGACCACCGCGAAGCAGGTAATCGACATCATCAAGGAGAAGGAGGTCAAGTTCGTTGATTTCCGCTTTACCGATACCCGTGGCAAGGAACAGCACGTTGGCGTGCCCATCAGTGCATTCGACGAAGACAAGTTCACCGAAGGCCACGCATTTGATGGTTCGTCGATCGCCGGCTGGAAGGGTATCCAGGCATCGGACATGCTGTTGATGCCGGATCCGGATACTGCGTTCATCGATCCGTTCTTCGACGAAACGACGCTGGTCATCAGCTGTGATGTCGTCGAGCCGTCGGATGGCAAGGGTTATGACCGCGATCCGCGCTCGATCGCCAAGCGTGCCGAGGCCTACCTCAAGTCGTCCGGCCTGGGCGACACCGCCTACTTCGGTCCGGAACCCGAATTCTTCATCTTCGACGGCATCCGTTGGAGCACCGATCCGCAGAACACCTTCTACGAAATCGAAGAGTACGAAGCCCCCTGGAACACCGGTGCCAAGCTCGAAGGCGGCAACCGCGGCCACCGTCCGACCGTCAAGGGCGGCTACTTCCCGGTGCCTCCGGTCGACAGCACGCAAGACATGCGCGCTGAAATGTCCCTGATCCTCGAATCGCTGGGCATTCCGGTCG
>DATCUL010000462.1:0-4547 GCA_036567405.1 Methyloversatilis sp.
GGCCTTCTGGCCTGGCGGCACGATGACCGCATCGCCGTCGGTGCGCACGCTTTCCTGGATGACCACGGTGTCGGCACCGGCCGGCATGACGGCGCCGGTCATGATGCGCAGCGCTTCGCCGGCGCCGACCTCGCCCTGCCAGGCATGGCCGGCGTAGGCAGTGCCCACGATGCGCAGCCGTGTGTCGGTGCCGGCCGCGAGGTCGGCGGCGCGCACCGCGTAGCCGTCCATAGCCGAGTTGTCGTGCGGCGGCACGCTGACCGGTGAAATGACGTCGGCGGTGAGCACGCGGCCCAGTGCGTCGCGCACCGGCACGCGTTGGGTGCCGGTGACGGCGGCGCAGGCTGCAAGGATGTGGGCGCGCGCATCGGCGACCGGAGTGAAGTGCTGGCTCATGGTTCTCCAGGCAGCGCGGACAGCGCCGCCAGTTCATTCAGAGTGTTGATGTTGGCGAAGGCGTCGGGCTGGTCGTCGAAAGCGACTTCGACCACCTTGAGCACGCCGTACCACAGGTCGACCTTGCGTCCGCCGCCGTCGAGAAAGTCGGTCAGGCCCGGCAGCACGTGACGGTAGGTCAGGCTGAATACCGGATGCAGCTGGTCGCCGGTGCGTGCGACCGCGAGGTCGGCGCCCGCGCCTTCCAGCGCGTCGCGCAGGCGGGCGACCAGATCGAGCGGCAGGAAGGGCGAATCGCACGGGCTGCTGACCAGCAGCGGCGTGCGGCAGGCCGTGAGTCCTGCATGCAGGCCGGCCAGCGGGCCGGCGTAGCCGCCGATGGCGTCCGGCACGACCGGGTGACCGAAGGCGGCGTAGCGTTCGGCGTTGCGGTTGGCGTTGATGAGCAGTGCATCCACCTGCGGCGCGAGCCGGCGTATCACGTGCGCCACCATGGGTTCGCCGTGGAATGCCTGCAGGCCCTTGTCGATGCCCCCCATGCGCCGCCCCATGCCGCCGGCCAGCACCAGGCCGGTGATCGCATTGCTCATGCCGCCTCCCCGCCGTCGCGTTCGAAGCGCTGCATGCCGGTCAGCAGCAGGTAATGCCTGCCCTGCGAGCGGCCTATCATCGTGATGCCCACCTTTCTGGCAATGTCGTAACCCATCTGTGTCAGCCCGGAGCGCGACACCAGGAAGGGGATGCCCATCTGCGCCGCCTTGATCACCATTTCCGAGGTCAGACGTCCGGTGGTGTAGAACACCTTGTCGCCGCCGTCGACACCGTCCAGCCACATGTGGCCGGCGATGGCGTCCACCGCATTATGCCGGCCGACGTCCTCGACGAAGTACAGCAGTTCGGCGCCGCGGAACAGCGCGCAGCCGTGCACCGCGCCGGCCTGCTTGTAGATGGTTTCATGCGTGCGCACCACGTCGAGCATCGCGTACAGCGTCGATTCGCTCAGCCGCGCATCGTCCGGCAGACGGATGCGCTCGATGTCCTCCATCAGGTCGCCGAACACCGTGCCCTGGCCGCAGCCGGTGGTGATGGTCTTGGTCGCCATGCGGGCATCGAGATCGGCCACGCCCCGGCGGGTGACGACCGCGGCGGCATTGACCTGCCAGTCCACCTGCACCGACACGATGTCGTCGATCGACGGCAGCAGGCGCTGGTTGCGCAGCCAGCCGATGACCAGCGCCTCCGGCGCGCCGCCCAGCGTCATCAGCGTTACCAGTTCGCGCTTGTCCAGATAGAGGGTCAGCGGGTGTTCGCCGGCGATCGCGGTCGGCACGGTTTCGCCGCGCTCGTTGATCGCGTCGATTTCGATCGTTGCCGGGCGTGCGGCGTCGGTCAGCAGCGGGCGGGGCATCTCAGCCACCGATGTAGGACATTTCGATCTTGCGGGCGGCTGCGGTTTCGGCCGTGCGTATTTCCGAGTAGCGGTCGCCCCGGGCCTGCCACAGCGCCCCGATGGCCGAGCCGATGTCCTCGTCGCTGCGACCGCCGCGCAACAGGGCGCGCAGGTCGTGTCCTTCGGTGGCGAACAGGCAGGTGTAGACCTTGCCTTCGGTCGAAAGACGGGCGCGCGTGCAGGACGAGCAGAAGGCCTGCGTCACCGACGATATGACGCCGATCTCGCCGCTGCCGTCAGCGTAGCGCCAGCGCTGCGCCACCTCGCCCGGATAGTTCGGGTCTATCGGCTCGAGCGGCAGTTCGGCATTGATGCGCGCGATCACGTCGGCGCTGGGCAGCACTTCGTCCATCTTCCAGCCGTTGCTGGTGCCGACGTCCATGAACTCGATGAAGCGCACGATGTGGCCGCTGCCGCGAAAATGACGGGCCATCGGCAGGATGGCGTGGTCATTTGTGCCGCGCTTGACCACCATGTTGATCTTCAGCGGCGTCAGGCCGGCGGCATGCGCCGCCTCGATGCCGTCCAGCACCTGGCCGACCGGCACGTCGACATCGTTCATCAGCCGGAAGGTCGGATCGTCCATCGCATCCAGGCTGACCGTCACGCGCGACAGGCCGGCGTCGCGCAGCGCGCGTGCCTTCTGCGGCAGCAGCACGCCATTGGTGGTCAGCGTGATTTCGACCGGCAGTCGCGCCAGCCGCTCGATCAGCTGTTCGACGTTCTTGCGCAGCAGCGGCTCGCCGCCGGTGATGCGCAGCTTGTTCACGCCGTGCGCGACGAACAGGCGCGCGATGCGCTCGATTTCCTCGAAGCTGAGCAGCGCGCTGCGTGCCAGATACGGATAGTCCTTGTCGAACACGCTCTTCGGCATGCAGTAGATGCAGCGGAAGTTGCAGCGGTCGGTCACCGAAATGCGCAGGTCGCGCACCGCTCGTCCGCGCGTGTCGACCAGCAGTCCGGTGGCCGGTATCGGCTGTGCCGGGACCAATGCAGCGCCAGCGTTGGCGACCGTTCGGGTATCCAGCAGATGTATGATCTTTTCGCTCATTGCGGGGCAGCATCTGACCCGTGCATCACGGGTCCGGATTCATGTGGCGGAGTACAGGGTATGGGACATCCGGCGCGGTGCCGCGTTTCATGCATGCCATGTCCTGACAGGATGAGCGGTGCAGTATGCGGGTGCTCGCAACGCGGAGGACAGATTCTTGGAAAGCAATCCCGTCACCCTCAGGCTGGCCGTGATTATGGAACGCAGGGTACTGCACAACAAGTGGGTCGATCACGTCTGGGAAGCCTGCGCGTTGCTGCCCGAAGTGCCGGACAGCCCCGCCGCGCCAGCGGTTTTCTCGACCTCCGGCACCACCACCCGCTGGATCTTCCCGCCGCTCGACCTGACGCTGCATACCGACGAGGCCGACAATTACCTGCTGAACGTGATGGCGGCGGAGCCGCGCATCTTCGTGATGTGGCGGTTGGAAGAAGACGCTGACGCCGAGCCGCCGGTGCGGCCGATATGCGTCAGCGCCAGCTATGGCGAGGCGGCGCGCTGGATGGATTCGGGCGAGAAGGTGGACGGCCTCGTCATGCCGGCCGCGGTGCGCGACTGGGTCGAAGCCTTCGGCCAGCGCTTCCGGAAGCCGCCGGAGCCACGCCGGCAGAAGCGCTTCGCGCGTACCGGCGACGGCAACACGCATTACGGAGGCGATGGACGTGGCGGATGATCGGGCAGATGGTTTTTTTGGCCGATGGTCGCGTCTGAAGCGTGAGGCGACGCAGGACGCCCTGGCGCCCGCCGAGCCGGTGTCGCCACCGGTTCCGGCTGCGGCTGCCGACGCCGTGGCGCCGCCCGCCGAACTGCCGCCGCTCGAATCGCTCGATTTCGAATCGGACTACCGCGGCTTTCTCGGCGCCCGGGTGGATGAAGGCCTCAAGCGTGCGGCGCTGAGCAGGCTGTTTCACGCGCCGCACTTCAACACGATGGACGGCCTGGATGTCTACATCGAGGACTTCAACGTATTCGAGCCCGTGCCCGCCTCGATGGTCGCCCAGCTGGCGCATGCGCGCGAAACGCTGTCGCCGGTGCTGCCAGCGGACTGGCTGACGTCCGATGCGCCGGATGACGGGGCGGCGCACGAAGAAGCGATGCCGGTGCAGCCTGCGATCGGGTCCGCCGTACCCGCTGCGGATCCTGCGTCGGAGGCCGATGCGGAGGATGCCGGCGGACCGGAACAACCGGAACCGCCCGGTGGGGCAAGTCGTTCCGTGTCGGAATAATCCATCTTTTTCTGCCATGTGTTGGCACAAAGCCTGCGCACGTTGTGCCGCAGGAGCCCGACACAATGAAAAACGCCCGCAAGGCGATACATCTGTGCAGCTGTAACGGCACGGTCGAATTCGACATCAGACGGCTGACCGAGGTGCTTGCGCCCGACGCAGCGCTGACGGTCGGGCAGCAGCTTTGTCGCCGCGACGCGCATGCATTTGCCGAAGCTCTGGGCGGTGCCCCGGAAGCCATCGTCGGCTGTACGCAGGAGTCTGCGCTGCTGCGTGAGCTGGCCGACGAGCGCGGCAGCGCGTCCGGCGTCTCTTTCATCAATCTGCGTGACATCGCCGGGCGCAGTGCGCGTGGTGCAGACGTGCAGCCCGCGCTGGCGGCGCGACTGGCCGTTGCCGGACTGGCCGACCCGGCGCCGGTGCC
>DATCUL010000463.1:0-3635 GCA_036567405.1 Methyloversatilis sp.
CTCACGCAAACGCTTGATTTCGTCGATCGACTTGTCGAGTACCGCGATTTCCGTCTTGAGGAACGCGTTCTTTTCGGCCTGGGCCGACACATAACCGCCGATCACACTGTTCACAAGCACGACGATAAGTCCGCCGACCGCAACAGCGGCTCCGGCAAATGCGTAAAACTGCTGGCGCCGCGCCTTTCGCTTTTCCTCGCGGTGCGGCAGAAGATTGATGCGGATCATGCGTCAAACCTCCGGAGCGCGAGGCCGCACGCGACCAGCAGCGAGGGTGCATCCTGACTCAGACGCTTTGCAGTCACTGCCGGCGACAGTTGCATATCGACAAATGGATTGGCGATCCGCGTTTCAACCTGCGAGCGATTCGCAACCACTTCATCAAGACCCGGAATCACCGCACATCCGCCCGCAAGCACGATGTGATCGACGCTGTTGTATTGGGTCGATGTGAAGAAGAACTGCAGCGCACGCGACACTTCCAGCGCCAGGTTGTCCATGAAGGGGCGCAGCAGATCGCTTTCGTAGTTTTCCGGCAGCGTGTTCGTACGCTTGGCAGCCTCGGCCTCCTCCGGACTCATGCCGTAGTTGCGCATGATGTCCTGCGTGAGCTGATAACCGCCAAAAGCCTGTTCCCGCGAATACACAGGCTGATCGTTACGCAGGATGATCACATTCATCACGTTGGCACCGACATCGACCAGAACGATGTTGGTATCACGCCCGCCGTCAGGCAATTGCTTCTCGACAAGTTCGAACGCCGCCTGCGCCGCATAGGACTCGACATCGACCACGACAGCCCTCAGGCCCGCAGCCTCGGCGACAGCAACGCGATCTTCAACCTTTTCCTTGCGCGATGCCGCGATCAGCACCTCGACTTCATCCGGGCTACCCGGCGCGGGACCAACGACCTGAAAGTCGAGATTGACCTCGTCCAGCTGAAAAGGGATGTATTGATTGGCTTCAGATTCGACCAGCACCTCGAGCTCCTGCTCGCGCTGATTGGCCGGAACGATGATCTTCTTGGTGATGACTGCAGCAGCCGGAAGCGCCAGCGCGACATTGCGCGTCGACGTCCCCATCCGTCTCCAGGCGCGGCGGACGGCGTCCGCAACGTCATCCAGTTTGGCGATATTGCCGTCCACCACTGAATCCCGTGGCAGGTTCTCCGTGGCGTAACGCTCTATGCGGTGCTCGCCTTTCGCTGTACGGGACAGCTCGACCAGCTTGACCGCCGAGGACGACACGTCCAACCCCATCAGGGGGCGCGCTCCCGGATTAAAAATCGACAGGTCGAAGGCCAAGCTTTTTCCTTTTAAGACAGTGAATTAGACCCAATACTCACAAATTACATTAAGATGCTAGCAGCAAGGTATCGACAAGTAAACAGATTTTGGGTACGCGCGACAGGAAGCTTCTCACGCCCGGACGGCTATAATTCGCACTCGCAACCCGTCCGGAAATCCGTCCTCTTGCCCAAAAACCTTCGCTGGTTCCTCTATCCGCTGACCTTGCTCGCGGGCTTGTTTCTGGTCGGCGCCGCACTCGCGCTGATCACCCTGCTGCTTGCCTATCCGCAACTGCCGTCGCTCGACATCCTGACCGACTACCGCCCCAAGATCCCGCTCCGGGTCTACAGTGCGGATGGGCACCTGATCGGCGAATTCGGCGAGGAGCGGCGCTCCGTCGTGCTGATCGCCGACGTACCCGAATCGCTCAAGCACGCCATCATTTCCGCCGAGGACGAGCGCTTCTATCAGCATTCGGGCATCGACTATGTCGGAATCGCCCGCGCCGGGCTTGCCAACCTGACCAGCAGCGGCCGCAGTCAGGGCGCCAGTACGATCACCATGCAGGTCGCGCGCAACTTCTTCCTGTCAAGCGAGCGCACACTGCGCCGCAAAGTCTATGAAGCCCTGCTGGCTTTCAAAATCGAAAACAGCCTGACAAAAGACCAGATACTCCAGCTCTATATCAATCAGATCTATCTCGGCCAGCGTGCCTACGGCTTCGCCGCCGCATCCAGAGCCTATTTCGGCAAAAACCTCGCAGACCTTAACGTCGCGGAGTCAGCCATGCTGGCCGGACTGCCGAAAGCCCCCTCCAAGTACAACCCTGTGGTCAATCCGAAACGCGCAGCGCTCCGACAGGCCTATGTCCTGCGCCGCATGAAGGAACTGGGTTACATCGACGAGGCGACGCGCGCACAGGCCGTGGAACAGAAGCTGCAAGTACGCCGGGAAGCCGCCTCTTTCGGAGAACAGGCCGACTTCGTCGCCGAGATGGCGCGCCAGATCGCGGTCGAACGCTTCTCGGAAACCGCCTACACGCAGGGATTGCGCGTGATCACGACGATACGCAAGGGCGATCAGGACGCAGCCATCGAGGCAGTACGCAAGGGCGTATTCGACTACGACCGCCGCCATGGCTACCGCGGAGCGGAAGCCTTTGTAGACATGAAGGACGTCAGCGCCGACGACGATGAAGTGCTCGACGACCTGCTGCAGGACGTTCCGGACGCCGCCGGATTGCAGGCCGCCATCGTGCTCGCGGCAAGCCCGAATGCGCTCAAGGTATATAAGCGCGGCGGCGAAGTGCTGACGCTCAACGCCGATGCCATCCGTTTTGCGCGAACGATGCTCGACGAGAAGGCGCCCCCTGCCCGTCGCCTGCGACGTGGCGCGCTGGTGCGCGTGGCACAGGATACAAAGCAGGGCTGGGTGATCGCACAGATGCCCGAGGTCGAGGCGGCGCTGGTGTCGATAGACAGTGCCGACGGCGCGGTGCGGGCGCTGGTGGGCGGTTTCGATTTCAATCGCAACAAGTTCAATCACATCACCCAAGGCTGGCGTCAGCCGGGATCGAGCTTCAAACCCTTCATCTATTCCGCGGCACTGGAGAAGGGCTATTCGCCCTCGACCGTAGAGCAGGACACGCCACTCGTGGTGTCGGCCGGTGAGACGGGCAGCCAGAGCTGGGAACCGAAGAACTACGACGGCAAGTACGACGGCCCGATCTCGCTGCGCACCGCGCTCGCCAAATCCAAGAACATGGTGTCCATCCGCATCCTGCGTTCGATCGGAACGCACTATGCGCAGGACTACATCACCCGCTTCGGCTTCGAGGCCGCGCGCCACCCGCCCTATCTGACGATGGCGCTCGGCGCCGGCTCGGTCACGCCCTGGCAGATGGCCTCTGCCTACGCCGTATTCGCCAACGGAGGATTCCGGGTCGAGCCCTATGTCGTCAGCGAGATCACCGACAGCGACGGCCACGTACTGGCCCGCTTCACACCGACCAGGGCAGGCGACGAATCGCTGCGCGTCATCGACGCCCGCAACGCCTATCTGATGGACAGCCTGATGCAGGACGTGGTACGCCGCGGTACCGCCACGCGCGCTCTGGCCCTCAAGCGCAGCGACCTCGCAGGCAAGACCGGCACCACCAACGAGTACGTCGATGCCTGGTTTTGCGGCTATCAGCCTTCGCGGGTCACCGTGTCCTGGATCGGTTTCGACACGCCGCGCTCGCTGGGACGCGGCGAAACCGGTGGGTCTGCCGCACTGCCGATGTGGGTCGACTACATGAGGTATGCGCTCAGGAGCGTGCCGGAGGAAAACCTGCCGATGCCGGAC
>DATCUL010000464.1:0-11017 GCA_036567405.1 Methyloversatilis sp.
TCCGTTTTCGAGCTTCACGCGAAACGTCGCATTAGGCAGGGTTTCAACGACTTCCCCCTGCATTTCAATGACATCTTCCTTGGACATAAGTACCTAGCGCGTCGGGAACCCGGCCCCGCGGAAATTTGCCTTCTTCAACAAACTCTCGTATTGGTGGGACATGACATAGGCCTGAACCTGGGCCATGAAGTCCATCGTAACGACGACGATGATCAAGAGGGACGTCCCGCCAAAATAGAAGGGCACATTCCACTTGAGAATCAGGAACTCGGGCAACAAACAAACCAAGGTGATGTACACCGCGCCGATCAACGTCAGGCGCGTGAGAATCTTGTCGATGTATCGCGCAGTCTGCTCACCCGGACGAATGCCTGGAACAAAAGCACCGCTCTTCTTCAGGTTGTCTGCCGTTTCCTTCGCGTTGAACACCAGGGCGGTATAGAAAAAGCAGAAAAACACGATGGCTGACGCATACAACAGTACGTAAATCGGTTGCCCGGGAGACAGCGTCGCAGCAATATCCTTTAGCCAGCGCGTACTGTCACTGGTCGCAAACCACCCCGCCAAGGTGGCCGGGAACAGGATGATCGACGACGCGAAAATCGGCGGAATCACGCCCGCCATATTCAGCTTCAGCGGCAGATGCGAACTCTGACCGCCATACACCTTGTTGCCCACCTGGCGCTTGGCGTAATTGACAAGGATCTTGCGCTGACCGCGTTCGACGAACACCACCACTGCAGTAACCGCTGCGACCAGCACCACAATGAACAGCGCTGTCAGTTCGTGCATCGCTCCGGTGTTCACCAACTCAAGCAGACCGCCTATCGAGCCGGGAAGGCCTGCAGCGATACCACTGAAAATGATGATCGAAATGCCGTTGCCTACACCGCGCTCGGTAATCTGCTCACCAAGCCACATAAGGAACATCGTCCCGGTAACCAGCGTCGATATCGTCACGAAACGGAACATGATGCCAGGGTCGAGCACCAGCCCGCTCTGCGATTCCAACGCCACCGAGATTCCAAGCGCCTGGAAAAGCGCCAGCGCAAGCGTGCCGTAGCGTGTGTATTGAGTCACCTTTCGACGACCCGCCTCGCCTTCCTTCTTCAGCGCTTCCAGCGCAGGCACCGCCACCGTCAGCAACTGCATGATGATCGATGCTGAAATGTACGGCATGATCCCGAGCGCAAAGATCGTGAAGCGCGACAAGGCACCACCGGAAAACAGGTTGAAGACGCCAAGGATGCCGCCCTGCTGCCCGTGAAAAAGCTCTGCGAGCCGCGCAGGATCAATGCCCGGAACGGGAATGTGCGCACCAAGTCGATAGACGATCAGCGCGCCTGCGAGAAACCACAGGCGACGCCATAGATCACCGAACTTCGCAGTACGACCCGGTTGCTGGGCGGCAGTTGCCAAGACTTACTCTCCTACCTGGCCGCCGGCTGCTTCGATTGCAGCACGGGCGCCCTTCGTTGCGCCGATTCCCTTCAGAACCACGCGACGCGTGATCTCGCCGGACAGCACGACCTTGGCAGCAAGCGCATCGCGTGCGATCAGTCCGAACTGCTTCAGAACGAGAAGATCCACGTCTTCAACCGGCAGGCGCGACAGCGATGAAAGATTCACCTCATCGTTGCGAGCGCGAGTCAGCGAGGTGAACCCGCGCTTCGGCAGGCGACGCTGCAGCGGCATCTGACCGCCTTCGAAACCAACGCTCTTCCAACCGCCGGAACGCGACTTCTGGCCTTTGTGGCCTCGACCACAGGTCTTTCCCAGACCGCTGCCCATACCACGCCCAACACGGCGACGTGCGTGCTTGGAACCCTCACCGGGCTTGATGTCATTCAGTTCCATTTAAGCCTCGAGCTTCAGCAGGTAGACCACCTTGTTGATCATGCCGCGAACCGCCGGCGTATCTTCAAGGACGACAGAGTGGTGGAGCCGGCGCAGTCCAAGACCGCGCACTGTGGCGCGGTGATCCTGCTTGCGTCCGATGAGGCTCTTCACCAGAGTAACCTTCAGAGTTTTTTCAGCCATCACAGACCTCAGCCGAGAATTTCCGCCACGGTCTTGCCACGCTTGGCGGCAACTTCCGACGGAGTACTCATGCGCAGCAGGCCATTCAGCGTGGCACGCACAAGGTTGTAGGGGTTGGAGGAACCAAGCGATTTCGCGACAACGTCGGTCACACCCATCACTTCGAACACAGCACGCATCGGACCACCGGCGATGATGCCGGTACCGGCCGCAGCCGGTTGGATCAGCACGGTGGACGCACCATGATGACCGATGATCGGGTGGTGGAAACTGCCATCACGCAGACTGACGCGCACCATCTTCCGACGCGCCTCTTCCATGGCCTTCTGGACAGCGACCGGCACTTCACGCGCCTTGCCCTTGCCCATGCCGATACCACCGTCACCATCACCGACAACGGTGAGTGCAGCGAAACCCAGAATGCGACCACCCTTCACAACCTTCGTGACACGGTTGATCGCCACCATTTTTTCACGCAGGCCGTCATCGCGTTCTTCCTGGGCCTGGTGTTGCTTGCGTTGCGGTTTAGCCATCGCTTGAGTCGCCTGATCAGTTAGAACTTGAGACCGCCTTCGCGGGCGGCCTCAGCGAGCGCCTTGATACGGCCGTGATATTTGAAACCACCACGGTCGAACGCCACCTGCTCTACGCCTTGCGCGCGTGCGCGCTCCGCGATGAGCTTGCCAACGAGCGTCGCTGCCTGAACGTTGCCGCCGTTGCTCACTTCCTTGCGCACCGACTCTTCGACGGTCGACGCCGCTGCAATCACTCGCGTGCCGCAACCGGAATACACCTGTGCGTAGATGTGACTGTTGCTGCGATGCACAGAAAGGCGAACTGCCTTCAGTTGTGCAATACGCGCTCTGGTCTGGCGTGAACGGCGCAAACGGGATTGATTCTTGTCCATGTTCGTCACCCTTACTTCTTCTTGGTCTCTTTGATTACCACCACTTCATCCGAATAACGGACACCCTTGCCCTTATAGGGCTCAGGCTGGCGATATGCACGGATCTCGGCGGCAACCTGACCAACCAGTTGCTTATCCACACCCTTGATTCGGATTTCCGTCTGCACCGGCGTTTCAACCTTGATGCCAGCCGGCATCTCGTGCACGACAGGGTGCGAAAAGCCCAGCGACAAATTCAACTTATCGCCCTGTGCCTGCGCTTTGTAACCGACGCCAACCAGCATCAGCTTGCGCTCGAAACCTTGGGTAACACCCTGGACCATGTTCGCAACAAGCGCGCGCATCGTACCGGACAGCGCCTTGCTGTTTTCCGCACCCTCGATCTGGGCAAAACGAACTTCGCCACCATCGACCGTCACGGCAACAGCGGGATTGATCTTGCGGCTGATCTGGCCGAGCGGGCCCTTCACCGACAATTCAAAGTTGTTCAGAACAACCTCGACGCCTTTCGGCACAACTACAGGATTCTTTGCAATACGTGACATGTTCTCGTCCTCAAGCCACGATGCAGAGCACTTCGCCGCCAACCTTCTCGGCGCGGGCCTTGCGATCGGTCATGACGCCGCGCGGGGTCGACACTATCGCCACTCCGAGTCCGTTCATCACCCGCGGAAACTCGTCCATGCCACGATACACGCGCAGACCGGGCCGACTGACGCGCTCAATACGCTCGATCACCGGACGCCCCGAGTAATACTTCAGAACGAGTTCCAGATCGGCTTTTGCGCCGTTTGCACGAACGCTGAAGCCGTCGATATAGCCTTCGGACTTCAGCACTTCGGCGATCGCCACCTTGATCTTCGAAGAAGGCATGACGACAGAGCCTTTCTGCGCCATTTGTGCATTACGGATGCGGGTCAGCATGTCCGCAATCGGATCACTCATGCTCATCTTGTACCCCTGTTACCAACTAGCCTTGACCATGCCGGGAACTTCGCCCCGGAAGGCCGCTTCACGCAACTTGATTCTGCAGAGCCCGAACTTGCGAAACACACCGCGCGGACGACCAGTCTGCTCACAGCGGTTGCGCAGGCGCGTCGGATTCGCATTGCGAGGCAGCGCCTGAAGCTTCAGACGGGCGGACGCACGGTCTTCGTCGCTCGCCGACATGTCGGCAATGACGGCTTGGAGAGCAGCGCGCTTGGCGGCATATTTAGCCACCAGCTTTTCGCGCTTCTCTTCACGGTTAATCAATGACAGCTTGGCCATGGCAACCTCAAATCAATTCTTGAAGGGGAACTTGAAAGCGGCGAGCAGCGCCTTGGCTTCCTCGTCGGTCTTCGCAGTGGTCGTGATGCTGATATTCATCCCGCGGAGCACATCAATCTTGTCGTACTCGATTTCCGGGAAAATGATCTGTTCCTTGACGCCAACGTTGTAGTTTCCACGACCATCGAAACCCTTGCCGGAAACACCCCGGAAGTCACGAACCCGCGGCATCGCGACCGAGATCAGACGATCCAGGAATTCGTACATCCGCGGACCACGCAGCGTCACCATGCAACCAATCGGATAACCTTCCCGAATCTTGAAGCCGGCGATTGCCTTGCGTGCCTTGGTCACAACCGGCTTTTGACCGGCGATCTTCACCATGTCGCCAACTGCGTGCTCAAGCACTTTCTTGTCGCCCACTGCCTCGCCCACGCCCATATTCAGCGTGATCTTGGTAATGCGCGGCACTTCCATCACCGATTTGTAACCGAAGCGGGACGTAAGCTCTCCCACCACAGTTGCCTTGTAAAATTCCTGCAAGCGCGCCATCGTCGTTCCTTATGCCTTGACTGTCCGGGCGTGGCCGATCAGGCCTTCACCAACTCGCCGTTCGACTTGAAGAAACGGACTTTGGTACCGTCTTCAAGAGTCTTTATTCCAACCCGGTCACCCTTGCTGGTCGCCGGATTAAACAGCGCAACATTCGAGATGTCGATCGGCATTTCCTTTTCGACAATGCCACCCTGCTGACCCTTCATAGGGTTCGGCTTCTGATGCTTTTTGACGCGATTAACACCCTCAACAAGCACCGAGCGCTCATCCAGGCGGCGCAAAACCGTGCCACGACGACCACGATCCTTGCCGGTCAACACCACAACTTCATCGCCTTTGCGAATCTTTTCCATCTGAATCTCCTGCCCGACCTCAGAGAACTTCCGGCGCGAGCGACACGATCTTCATGAACCGTTCGCCGCGCAATTCACGCGTCACCGGCCCAAAGATGCGGGTGCCGATCGGCTCCAGCTTGTTGTTCAGAAGCACAGCGGCATTGCCGTCAAACTTCACAAGCGAGCCATCCGGACGACGAACACCCTTCGCAGTGCGAACAACCACTGCGTTATAGACCTCGCCCTTCTTGACTCGACCACGCGGAGCGGCGTCCTTGATGCTGACCTTGATCACATCGCCGATACCCGCGTAACGGCGCTTGGAACCGCCAAGCACCTTGATACACATGACGGAACGCGCACCGGTGTTGTCGGCCACATTCAGCATGGATTGCATCTGGATCATTTGTTTTCTCCAACTTATCCCGCTCAACAAGCGGTCAGTCTTGGACCCGTCAGGGTGTAGGACGAGCCCAACGATACCTTGAGGCTCGTGAAGCACAGCACGCAAATATAGCATGCCAGGAGGGGCTTCACAAGCCCCTCCTCACACAAAATCAGATTACACGCGCTTGCTCGACAACCTGTGTAACCTTCCACGCCTTGGTGCGGCTTATGGGACGACATTCTTCGATCTGAACCAGATCGCCTTCATGCGCCTCCAGGCCTTCCACGTGGGCGTGGTACTTCTTCGACCGCATGATGACCTTGCCGTAGAGCGGGTGCTTGACGCGTCGCTCAACCAACACGGTTACGGTCTTGTCCATCTTGTCACTGACCACACGCCCGACCAGCGTGCGATGGACCTTCTGATTGGTCTCGCTCATTTCGCGTTCGCCCTTTCCTGCAGGAGAGTGCGCACGCGAGCGATGTCGCGACGAACTCCGCTCAGCTGGCTGGTGTTGGTCAGTTGTTGGGTTGCCTTCTGCATGCGCATGGAGAACTGCGCCTTCAGAAGTTCCATCAACTCCGTATTCAATTCAGCGGTATCTTTGGACCGCAGATCCTTAGCTTTCATCACTTACCCCAGCTGTCGAACGACAAACGTGGTTTCCAGCGGCAGCTTGGCAGCCGCCAGGCGAAACGCCTCGCGCGCCAGCGTCTCGTCCACGCCGTCCATTTCGTAAAGCACCTTGCCCGGCTGAATCTCGGCAACCCAATATTCCGGATTACCTTTGCCGTTACCCATACGGACTTCCGCCGGCTTCTGCGAAATCGGCTTGTCCGGGAAAATACGGATCCAGATCCGGCCACCGCGCTTGATGTGACGCGTCATTGCACGACGTGCAGCTTCGATCTGACGAGCCGTCAGACGACCACGCGACGTTGCCTTGAGACCATACTCGCCAAACGAAACCTTGGTGCCGCGGGTGGCGAGGCCCTTGTTGCGGCCCTTTTGCTCCTTACGATACTTCCTTCTCGCCGGCTGCAGCATTGTTAGCTCCTGACTTTCTGACTCGTTTCGAAGCGGTCTTCACGTCGGCATCAGCCGCCGGAGCACCGCCTTCGGGCTTGGCATCGCGTGCCGGGCGACGGCCGGCCGGACGGTTATCACCTTCCGGACGACGACCATCACGACGCGGACGGCGCGCGCTGTCGTTCTCTTCGGTAACCACCGGCGCTTCGCCACGGGCAAGCATCTCACCCTTGAACACCCACACCTTGATACCGATCACACCATAGGTTGTCTTGGCTTCCGACGTACCGTAATCGATGTCCGCACGCAGCGTGTGCAGCGGCACGCGACCTTCGCGATACCACTCGCGACGGGCGATTTCGATACCGTTCAAACGGCCCGACGACATAATCTTGATGCCTTGGGCACCAAGACGCATGGCGTTCTGCATTGCACGCTTCATGGCGCGGCGGAACATGATCCGCTTTTCGAGCTGCTGGGCGATCGAATCGGCGATCAATTGCGCATCGATTTCCGGCTTGCGGATTTCCTCGATATTTACGTGCACCGGCACGCCCATCATCTTGGCGAGTTGGGCCTTGATCAGTTCGATCTCTTCGCCCTTCTTGCCGATCACCACACCCGGACGAGCCGAGTAAACCGTGATGCGGGCATTCTTCGCCGGACGCTCGATCACCACGCGACCGACCGAAGCGTGCGCCAGCTTCTTCTTCAGAAAGGCGCGGACCTCGAGGTCCTGGTTGAGCATGCGGGGAAAATCCTTGCTCGACGCAAACCAGCGTGAAGCCCAATTGTGTGTGACCGCCAAACGGAAGCCGGTCGGATGAATCTTCTGTCCCATAGCCTTCAGTCTCCAACCGTGACGAACACGTGGCAGGTCTGCTTCACGATCTGATTGCCGCGACCCTTTGCACGAGCGGTGAAACGCTTCAGCACCGCTCCCTTTTCCACGTAGATAGTCTTCACCTTCAGGCTGTCGATGTCCGCGCCGTCGTTATGCTCGGCGTTGGCGATAGCGGATTCCACGACCTTCTTGATGATCTTTGCGCCCTTTTTCGGGCTGAAAGCCAGAATGTTTAGAGCCTGACCAACCGATTTGCCGCGGATCAGATCAGCGACAAGCCGACCCTTTTGCGCCGAGAGACGCACACCGCGAAGATTTGCACGGGTTTCCATAGTCATCGCTCCTTACTTCTTGGCTTTCTTGCCGGCGGTGTGACCCTTGAACGTCCGGGTCAGCGCGAATTCGCCAAGCTTGTGACCGACCATGTTTTCCGACACATAGACGGGAATATGCTGGCGACCGTTATGCACCGCGATGGTCAGGCCGATGAAGTCCGGCAGAACGGTCGAACGACGCGACCAGGTCTTGATCGGACGCTTGTCATTGGACGCGCGAGCCACATCCACCCTTTTCAACAGGTGGGCGTCGACGAACGGGCCTTTTTTGATTGAACGTGCCATTGCCTACCTCTTATCGCTTGTAACGGCGCTGCACGATCATGTTGCTCGTGCGCTTGTTGCTGCGGGTGCGGTAGCCCTTCGTCGGCTGACCCCACGGACTGACCGGCACACGGCCTTCGCCGGTGCGGCCTTCACCACCACCGTGCGGGTGGTCGATCGGGTTCATGGCAGTACCACGAACCGTCGGACGCACGCCACGCCAGCGGGTTGCACCCGCCTTGCCAAGCTTGCGCAGGTTGTTCTCTTCGTTGCCAACTTCACCGATGGTGGCGCGGCATTCCACATGCACGCGGCGGATTTCACCGGAGCGCAGACGCAGCTGGGCATAGGTGCCTTCGCGCGCCAGCAACTGCACCGAAGTACCGGCGGCGCGAGCGATCTGTGCTCCCTTGCCCGGCATCAGCTCGATGCAATGCACGGTGGAACCGACCGGAATATTGCGCAGCGGCAACGTGTTACCGGCCTTGATCGGCGCTTCCGAACCACTGATCACCTGCTGCCCGACCACCAGCCCCTTCGGGGCAATGATGTAACGGCGCTCACCATCGGCGTAGCACAGCAGCGCGATATGAGCCGAACGGTTCGGGTCATATTCGATGCGCTCGACTTTCGCCGCGATGCCATCCTTGTTGCGGCGGAAGTCGATGACGCGGTATTGCTGGCGATGACCACCACCCTTGTGACGGGTCGTGATGTGACCGTGGTTGTTGCGGCCGGCGGTCTTGGTCTGACTCTCCGTGAGCGAGTCCAGCGGACGACCCTTATACAGACTCGCGTTGACGACCTTGACGACCGCGCGGCGGCCAGCCGAAGTCGGCTTGACTTTGACGAGTGCCATTAGACAGCCCCTCCTTCAGCAAACTGGATGTCCTGACCCGGCTTGATGCACACAAAGGCCTTCTTCCAGTCACTGCGACGACCCAGACTGCGACCGAAACGCTTGACCTTGCCCTTGACGTTCAGCACCTGCACCGACAGGACTTCGATCTTGTTGTCGCCCTTGCTGAACAGCAGTTCGACAGCAGCCTTGATTTCCGGCTTGGTCGCATCGGATGCGACACGGAACACAACCTGATTGTTGCGATCGGCGATGAAGGTCGCCTTCTCGGAAATCTGCGGAGCAAGCAGAACCTGCATCAGCCTTTCCTGCGAAAAGTTGCTCATGCCCACATCTCCTCGAATTTGCTCATCGCGTTGCGCGTGATCAGCACCTTGCCGAAGCGGATGAGCGACACCGGATCCGTTTCGTGCGCTTCGAGCACAAGCACGTTGTGCAGATTGCGCGACGACAGGAACAGGTTTTCATCCAGCTCATCGGTGATCACCAGCACCGAGTCCAGACCCATGCCCTTGAGCTTGCTGGAGAGCAGCTTGGTCTTCGGCGCTTCGATGCTGAAACTCTCGACAATCGCCACGCGGTCTTCGCGGGCAAGTTGCGACAGGATGGCGGCCATACCTGCGCGATACATCTTGCGGTTCACCTTCTGAGAGAAGTTCTCGTCCGGCGAATTCGGGAAAATGCGGCCACCACCACGCCACAGCGGGCTCGAAGACATACCGGCACGAGCACGGCCGGTACCCTTCTGGCGCCACGGCTTGCGCGTCGTGTGCTTGACCAGCGTACGGTCCTTCTGGGCGCGCGTGCCTTGACGGGCGTTGGCCTGGTAGGCCACGACCAGCTGATGCACGAGCGCTTCGTTGTATTCGCGGGCGAACAGCGCATCCGGTGCCTGCACCGTCGACGCCTGCTGGCCTGCATCATTCAGAACTTTCAATTCAGCCATTGCGCTCTCCTCAGCCCTTGACCGCCGGCAGGACGATCACGTCCCCGCCCTTGGAACCCGGAACCGCACCCTTGATGAGCAGCAGCTGGCGGGCTTCGTCAATACGCACGACTTCGAGACCCTGCTGGGTACGCTTGACGTCGCCCAGATGACCGGCCATGCGCTTGCCCGGAAACACGCGACCCGGATCCTGCGCCATACCGATCGAACCTGCAGAGTTGTGCGAGACCGAGTTACCGTGCGAAGCGCGGTTCGACGAGAAGTGGTGACGCTTGATGGCACCGGCAAAACCCTTGCCGATCGTGGTGCCGGTCACATCAACCTTCTGCCCGACAGCGAACACGGAAGCCGGGCTGATGGTGTCGCCAGGCTTGTACTGTGCAAGCTGATCCGCTTCAACACGGAATTCACGCAGCACCTGACCGGCTTCAACACCGGCCTTGGCAAAATGACCTGCGGCGGCTTTATTCACGCGGGTTGCGCGACGCTTGCCGAAAGCGACCTGCACCGAGGCGTAGCCATCGGTTTCTGCTGTCTTGATCTGGGTAACGCGGTTGTTCGACACATCCACGACCGTTACCGGGACGGTTTGCCCGTCATCGGTAAAGATGCGCGTCATGCCGACTTTGCGCCCCACAAGGCCTAGAGTCATGTTTTTCTCCTCATCCCGGTTGCGATTGACCAGGATTCGTTTCAACTGCCGCCGGAACCTCCGACGACCCTTACCCGACAAAAAGAACGCCGGAAAAAGACGGTTTACTGCTTACTGCAGCTTGATCTCGACATCCACGCCGGCCGGCAGATCGAGCTTCATCAATGCATCGACCGTCTTGTCGGTCGGATCGATGATGTCCATCAGGCGAACATGGGTGCGAATTTCGAACTGGTCACGCGAAGTCTTGTTCACGTGCGGCGAACGCAGAACGTTGAAACGTTCGATGCGGGTCGGCAGCGGAACGGGGCCGCGAACGACAGCGCCGGTGCGCTTGGCGGTATCGACGATCTCGAGCGCGGACTGATCGATCAGACGATAGTCGAAGGCCTTGAGTCGGATACGAATCTTCTGACTTTGCATTGAATTTCCCAAAGAGCGAAAGAGCAAAGCCGGGCGACTGACGCCGCCCGGCACAAAAGCTGTTGATTATACTAATTAAGCGATGATCTTGGCAACCACACCGGCACCGACCGTACGACCGCCTTCGCGGATCGCAAAGCGCAGGCCTTCTTCCATCGCGATCGGCGCAAT
>DATCUL010000465.1:0-4176 GCA_036567405.1 Methyloversatilis sp.
GTTCGATGCGATAGCAGTCACCCCACGCCGTGCCCTGGCGCAGCGATGCGGCATCGGCTTGCGCCAGCGTGTCGAGCAGCCCCTGCGCTTCGGACAGCCGCCGGGCCAGACCGGCAATGGTTTCGGCGGCACGCGGCCAGCGTGCCGACAGCACGGGCATGACCTGACGACGCAGATAGTTGCGTGCGAAACGCGTGTCCTGATTGGATTCGTCCTCGACCCAGGACAGACCGAGTTCGCGGGCACAGTCTTCGATCGTGGCACGCGAGACGCCGAGAAGCGGACGCAGCAGCGCCACGCGGCGTGCGTCGGCGGCACGCCATGCCGGCATGCCCGCCATGCCGAGCAGCCCGGCACCGCGCACCATGTGATGCAGCAGGGTTTCCGCCTGGTCGTCGGCGTGATGGGCAGTCAGCAGCAGATCGACGCCGTGCGCCCTGGCGTGCGCGTGCAGCGCCGTGTAACGCGCTTCGCGGGCCGCACATTCGAGGCCGTCCGGAGAATCGGTAGGCACATCGACCCGGCATTCGGTGAATGGCAGACCCAACCCGGCGCAGGTCGTAGCGCAGGCCTGCGCCCAGCGGTCAGCGTGCGGACTGAGACCGTGATGCACATGCAGGCACTCGACAACCCAGCCGCGCCGCTCTCGCAGCGCGGCCAGCGCGTGCACCAGTACCGTGGAGTCGAGGCCGCCGCTGTAGCCGATCAGCAGCCGGGCACCCGGCGCGCAATGGGCGTCGAGTACCGCCTCGATGCGGGAGAACAGATCAGGCGACTGCCTGCTCCTTGAATTTTCCATAGGACATGAGTCGCTCGAAGCGGCGTTCCACCAGTTGCGACGGCGTGAGATCCGCCAGCTGGCGCTGTGCTTCGGCCAGCGCCCTCTTCAGCGATGCCGCCACGGCGGCATGGTCGCGGTGACCGCCGCCCGCCGGTTCGTTGACGACCTTGTCGATCAGTCCAAGCGTCTTCAGGCGCGACGCCGTGATGCCCATGATTTCGGCCGCATCCGCGGCCTTGTCGGCGCTCTTCCAGAGGATGGATGCGCACCCTTCAGGCGAAATCACCGAGTAGGTCGAGTACTGCAGCATCATCAGCGAGTCGGCGACCGCGATCGCCAGTGCTCCACCGGAACCACCTTCGCCGATGATGGTGGAAATGATGGGCACACGCAGTTCGGCCATCGCGTACAGGTTGTGGCCGATCGCCTCGGACTGGCCGCGCTCTTCCGCATCGATGCCCGGATAGGCTCCCGGCGTGTCGATGAAGGTGAACACCGGCATGCCGAACTTCTCGGCCAGCTTCATCAGACGCAGCGCCTTGCGATAGCCCTCGGGACGCGGCATGCCGAAATTGCGGAGGATCTTTTCCTTGGTGTCGCGCCCCTTCTGGTGCCCGATCACCATGCAGGACTGGCCGTTGAAGCGCGCGATGCCGCCGACGATCGCACGGTCATCGGCGAAGGAGCGGTCGCCGTGCAGTTCCTGGAATTCGGAGAACATCAGCCGGAAGTAGTCCAGCGAATAGGGGCGCTGCGGATGGCGGGCCACCTGGGCGATCTGCCAGGGTGTGAGCTTGGCGTAGATGTCCTTGGTCAGCGACTGGCTCTTGGTCTCGAGCCGCGATATTTCCTCGGAAATGTCGACTGCAGAATCGTCCTGGACGAACCGCAACTCCTCGATCTTCGCTTCAAGCTCTGCAATAGGTTGTTCGAAATCGAGAAAGGTTGTTTTCATCGGTCGGGCCTGACGGAAAGATCGCGGATTTTACCGCGTAAGTGACGGACGGACGCACCGACCGATGCGCCGGGAAAACCGGCGACCGGAAAACGTGAACGACCGGAAAACGGAAAACCGGCTGACGCCGGCTTTTTTCCTTACTTGATGCGCCGCAGATGCGGCCGCGCGACAGGCTTGTCGGGTGTGGTGAGCACCGGCTGATCGCCCCGGTCGATGACCGAAGCAGACGCCAGATCGGCACGCACGGCTTGTCCGGGCGTCACCTCGAACGCCATGCCATGCCCGTTTTCACGCGCATAGATGGCGGCCACGCAATCGACCGGTATCGTCAGTTCCTGGGCCACACCGCCGAAGCGTGCCGAACAGGTGATCAGCTCATTGCCCATGACCAGCTGATGTACGGCCTCGCGACCGATGTTCAGAATGATCTGACCATCCTTCACATACTGGCGTGGCACACCCGCACGGTCATCAACCACTACAGCGAGGTAGGGCGTCAAGCCCTGATCCGCGCACCAGTCGAACAGTGCGCGAAGCAGATAAGGCTTGGTTGAAACCGAACTCATCACATCCATGCCGTTGTGCGGAGCTCCAGAAGGCCTAGCGGCGCATCACCTTTTCGGACGGCGTCAGCGCATCGATGAATCCCTGACGGGAAAAGATACGCTCAGCGTACTTCATCAGCGGCGCGGCAGACTTCGGAAGCTCGATACCGTAATGATCAAGCCTCCATAGTAACGGAGCGATGGCCACGTCGAGCATGGAAAATTCCTCGCCCAGCATGTACTTTTGCTTGGCGAAGATTGCCGTCAGCTCGGTCAGCCGATCGCGCAGATGTGCCCGTGACTTGTCGGCCGTGCGTGCGCTCTTCTCCAGTGCATCGATATGAGAGAAAAGCTCGTTTTCAACCGTGTGCAGCAGTTGGCGCGCACGGGCACGCATGATCGGGTCCGGCGGCATCAGCTGCGGATGCGGGAAACGCTCGTCGATATACTCGTTGATGATGTTCGAGTCATACAGGATGAGATCGCGATCCACCAGCACCGGTACGCGGTTATACGGATTGATGACCGCAATGTCCTCGGGCTTGTTGTAGAGGTCGACATCGATGACCTGAAAATCCATGCCCTTCTCATAGAGCACGATGCGACAGCGGTGGGAAAAGGGATCGGTGGTCCCCGAGTACAGATTCATCATGGTGTTGACACCCCAGGAGTACTCGGCATCCCTCACCACGCGTCGCACGCGTGATGAGGTCGCTTCGCGATGACCGAGAGCTTGCATGACTTTCGGGCGTATTTGATTAATGGATGTCTTTCCAGAACTCACGCTTCAGCAGATAAGCCAGCGCAAGCAGCACGGAAAGACCGAGCAGCACGAGCAAACCGGTCTGACGACGCTTCTCGGCGCCCGGTTCACCCATATAGACAAGGTAGGCAACCAGATCGCCAACCGTCGAATCGTACTCAGCCTTGGTCAGCTTGCCCGGCTTGGTCAGTTCGATCTCGAGAACTTCCTTCTCGTGACCGTGAGCATCCTTGACCGTGACGTGCTTTGCCGTCTGCTCACCCTGCAGTTCATACAGGACGTGCGGCATGCCGACGTTGGCAAATACCTTGTTGTTCCAGCCTGTCGGACGATTCTCGTCACGATAGAAACCGCGCAGATAGGTGTAGAGCCAGTCTGCGCCGCTACCATCGGCCGAGGCACGGGCGCGTGCGATGACGCTTAGGTCCGGCGGTGCAGCACCGAACCACAGCTTGCCGTCGGCGCGGGTCAGACCGACCTTCATCGTTTCACCGACCTTGTCGGCCGCGAACATCAGGTTGTCCTTGATCTGCTCGTCGGTCAGACCGACATCCTTCAGGCGGTTGTACCGCATGTAGGAAGCCGAGTGACAGTTCAGGCAGTAGTTGACGAAGACCTGAGCACCGCGCTGGATGGCGAGGGCGTCGCGGAATTTTTCGGTCGGTGCGCGATCGAGTTGCACCGGCTCGGAACTGGCCATCGCCAGCAGGGGCGCACAAAGTGCGCCGAGAAACAGTTTTTTGAGTTGTTTCATGGTCTGGCTCTCAGTGTCCGGTCACACGATCAGGTACGGGTTTGCACTTGTCGATCGCGGTGTACCAGGGCATCGCCGCGAAGAACAGGAAGTAGATGACCGTACAGACCTGCGAAACCAGCGTTCCGGTCGGGGTCGGCGGCAGCATGCCCAGGTACCCCAGGGTCAGGAAGGCCACGACGAAAACAGACAGCACGGTCTTGAAGATCGGACCACGGTAGCGGATGGACTTTGCCGGCGATCGATCCAGCCAAGGCAGCAGGAAGAACACCATCACGGACAGGCCCATGAAGATCACACCCCAGAGCTTGGCATCAACGTAGAAGAAGTTGACCGTATTGGCGCGCAGGATCGAGTAGAACGGCGTGAAGTACC
>DATCUL010000466.1:0-1785 GCA_036567405.1 Methyloversatilis sp.
GTGCAGCGCCGCCGCCGCCATGCGCCACGGTTCGCGCGCGGCAACATCGCCACCGGCCAGCTGCAGCGGCCACAGATGGCCGAGCCGGCGCCAAGCGCCGGGCGCCACCCACAGCAGCTCGCCGCCCCAGGCCATGCCGTCGGTGCCCAGGCCGACGCCATCGAGCGCCAGTCCGATCACCGGCCCGGTCAGGCCGTGTTCGGCCATCACCGCGGCGATGTGGGCATGGTGGTGCTGCACGCCGATGGCCGGCACGCCGAGGCGGGCGGCAAGTTCGACAGCGACGCGGGTACTGTAGAAGTCCGGATGCAGGTCGTGCGCGACCGCGGCGACCGGGCGGGCGGTCTGCGCGAGCAGCGCATGCAGCGACCGGTCGAGCGCTTCGCAGGCCTGCGGGTCGCCGAGGTCGCCATGCACCGCCGACCCGCACACGTGACCGTCGCCGAGCAGGCAGGCGGCGTTCTTCAGCCAGGCGCCGACCGCCAGTACCGTGGGCAGCGGCGTACTCACGACGCGGCGCTCCCGGCCCGGTCCGCTACAGGCAGCGGATGACCCGCAGGTGCGTCGGTCGCGAGGCGCGCGGAGATCCAGTCGAGCCAGTCACTCATGCCCTCGCCGGTGGTGGCCGACACGCGGATCACCTCGATGGATGGATTGACGCGCCGCGCAAAGGCGATGCATCGCTCCACGTCGAACTTCAGCCAGGGCAGCAGATCGACCTTGTTCACCAGCATCAGCGAACTGGCAGCGAACATGTCCGGGTACTTCAGCGGCTTGTCCTCACCCTCGGTGACCGACAGGATGGCCACCTTGGCCGCTTCGCCCAGATCCCACATCGCCGGGCAGACAAGGTTGCCGACGTTCTCGATGAACAGCAGGCTGCGGCCGTGATGGGGGTGCTTGTTCAGCCGGGCAAAGGCTTCGGCCACCATGGGCGCATCGAGGTGGCAGCCCTTGCCGGTGTTGATCTGCAGCGCCGGCGCGCCGGTGGCGCGGATGCGGTCGGCATCGAACGAGGTCTGCTGGTCACCCTCGATCACCGCCAGCGGCAGGCCGGGCGCGCGCGACTTCAGCGCCTCGATGGTGGCGCACAGCAAGGTCGTCTTGCCCGAGCCGGGGCTGGACACGAAATTCAGTGCGGTGACGCCATGCGCCGCGAACTGCGCGCGGTTGTGCGCAGCCACGCGGTCGTTCTCGCCGAGGATGTCGGCTTCCAGCCGTATCGCGCGCGCCTGGCTCATGCCCGGCACCGACACCTTCGCCGCACCGGCACCGAAATGCAGGTCGCCACTGGCCGGGTCGACCGCCATATGTGCAGCCTCATGCCACGCCGATTGTGCGCGGCGGGGCGCCAGCGAGCCGGGTTTCGCGCGGCGGGCCGCCGGCGAATAGGGGCCTGGCGCATGGACGTGGGCATGCCCGTCCATCGCCACCTGCGTGCCGTCCCCGGCACATCCGCACACTACGCACATATCGATCTCCTCCGCCCTTGCCCGGTCCGGACCGGCCCATTGCTGTCAGTCACGTACTGCATGTCCGTTCTCAATCCTCGACCTGCATGTCGATCACCCGCAATTCGGTACCGCCGGTCGGCTGCAGCCGGTAGCCGCCGCAGTGCGCGCAGGCATCGCCGCGCTGCGCAATCTGCACGGTGCAACTGCAGTCCATGCACCAGGCTTCGCCCGGCGGTTCCTCGATGTCGATGCAGGCGCCTTCGAGCAGGGTGCCGGGCGCCAGCGCTTCGAGTGCGAAGCGCAGCGCGCGCGGTTCGACGCCGGCGAGCCG
>DATCUL010000467.1:0-3987 GCA_036567405.1 Methyloversatilis sp.
TCGCGACCATGGGTCGCTCCTGCAAAAAACGTCGCCGTGGATCCTGCCCACGGCCCCGGACGTTCATGGCACGTCCGGCCGGCACTTCGCGGGTTTCGGTTTGGGCATAGGCAGCGCACGCGCCGTCACGGCCAGCAGGCGCTGCAGCAGTTCCCGGTCGTCGATTTCGTCGGCGATCAGGAAATGCGGCCGGCCGCGCGGATACGGCACCTGTTCGGTGACTGTGCCGAGCAGCGCCCGGCCCTCGGCGGTCGGCTTGACGAACAGATGGTTGTCGCACACCAGCGCGACCACCTTGCCGTCGAGGTAGAGCGCGTACTCGCCGAACATCTTGCGGTACGAAATCTCCACCACCGGCGCCGCCTGGTCGCGGATGTAGTCAACATAGTCCTGATCGGATGCCATGAGCGCGTTGCGGGCCTTGGGCCGGTTGTCGTGAATGGGGAACGCCAGGCTCTCGGGCCGGGTCAGCAACCGACCGCGCCGAAACTGGCCGCTTCGCCGACCAGCCGGCCGGGTGCCGCACGCGACGACAGGAACACGCGCACCTGGGCGACCGCGTTGTCGTGATTGGACACATCGAGGATGAGGTCGAGCCGCCCGTCGCCGTCGAGGTCGCCGGCCCAGATCAATCCGGTACTGGCCGAGTCCGTCTCGAGCCGGCCGTCCGCCGTGCGGGTGACCTCGAGTTCGGCAAGCGTCTGCCGGAGTGCACCGTCGCTCAGGGTCCAGCGGCATGTGCCGGCGCGCTTGCCGCAGTCGGCTGCGACATCGAGCGTGTAACGCCGGGCGCCGAGCGAAAAGGACTTGGCTGCCAGTCCCTGGCGCGTGCCGGTCAGCGTCGCGCTGTCCAGCGGCCCCGGCTTCAGGCCGGCCCCGCGCAGCAAGGCCAGCGCCTCGACCGCCGGCAGGCTGGCAACGCGTTTGCCGGTGTAGGGCGGCTTGCCTTCCTCGTCGAGCACGGCATCGAACACGCGGCTGACTTTCAGTGCCACGGGCTCGAGCCGGGCGGTACCCGACTTCAGCACCAGCGCGAACCAGCCCGGCCCCGACCCATGCGCAACCTCATCGCCGTGGAAGTCGCCCGACAGGAGCACATGCAGGGTCCCTGTACCGGGCCGGTCGGCGCTGTCGGCCGCAGGGATCGCCGCCGGCACGACGACCAGCGCCAGCGCTGCGGCGACATGACGAAAATTGTTGGAAGCACGCATGGAATAACGTCTTGTCATTCAGGTTGAGAGAAGCAGCAGCACGAACACGGCCAGAACAAGTACAAGCAACCCAGGCCCCGGCGAGACGTCCGCTGCGTCTGTCCGGACAGAGCCAGCCGACCACGACACATCATTCCAGTCGCCGCACGCCGGCCCGCTCTCCCAGCGGGCGATCAGCGCACGGCCGGCAGCGTAATCCCGTTCGTCCACCATCAGGCGGACCAGACCGGCCGCCGGCAGCTCGCCGATGCCGCCCTGAAGGAATTCGCCGCAAACGAGCGCGGGCACGCCCTCCTGGGCGAGCAGATCATGCAGCAGTCGGGCGTCCACGCCGTTGGCGGCCTCGTAGAGCGTACGCATGAAAACGTCACGAGTTCAAAACCGCAGCATACCGGCCCGATGTGGCAATTTTCCGCAAACGGTGACTCAAGCCATGACCGATCGTGCCGTTATCCGCCGAAGGGTTGTATCGAATCGAGAGCACAAGAAATGAGCGAAAAAGCCACGGAACACGATTACGTCCCCCTGCTGCGCGCCTGGCTGTCGAGCGTGCGCGGGAAATTCAAGCTGAACGAACAGTGGATCGCGGCGATCGACCAGCTCGACCGGCGTCTGGCCGAGCAGCCGTCGACGGTCAACGCGCTGGATGTCGGGCGCCTGTTCCAGCCGCTGGAAAAGAACCGCATGGTGACGCTGGCCACGCCGGGCGCCGACCGCGCACTGCATTTCCTGGTCGATGCCGGACGCGTGGGCCTGATGGATCGCGCATCGGACGAGTTGCGCGACTGGTTCCGCAAGCACTACGTGTGGGCCACCGGCAGCATGGTGATGCAGGTCGACGAGCTGAACACCTACACCTCGGACGAGGTGATCCGGAACTACTTCAACGCAGCGTGAAGACCCCGGCGCCGGTCAGTCGGTGCGCTTCACCCGCTGTCCGGGCACGGCAAGGTTGCTGAACATTTCGTCGAGAAGACCTTCCATATCGTCCTCGACGACGCCGGACGGGAAAACGATGTCGTAGTCACGATGCCGCATGCCGGGACCGAGGCGATAGGCCACCCAGCCGGCGGGCTCGGGCAGTACCTCGATTTCAAAGTGGCCATAGACATCGAATTTCATCGTGAATACCTTGCAGGGGATGAATTGAGACGTTCCGCTGCCGGTTGTGTTCCGGCCACCTGCATGCCGGCATCGACAGTCTGACTGGCGCCGTTCAGGCTCGCCGCAGACGGTACAAAAAATCCACGCGCCGAAGGGCGTCGCCAGCCGATTTCATCGCGATGCCGCATCCCCGCGTTGCGCGGACGCGACACCTTTCCGGTACCCGCAACAGCCCCGGCGCCTGGCTGCCGGGGCCGTCACCTACTCCCGGTCGGCGCGCCTGCTCGCCCAGATCGACAGCATCAGCCAGACACCGCCGGCCGCCGCACCAAGGAAGCCGAGCAGGCCGAAATACGGCAGGCCGAGCAGCGTCGGTCCGCCCGGTACCGTCATGACGATGGACGAACCGACAATCAACGCCGCGACGACGATGCCCACCACCAGCCGGTTGGCGGCGCCGTCGAGCTGGTTGCCGACATGCTTCAGGTGCGTCACGTCGATGTGGATTTCCAGCCGCCCGCGCCGGGCCGCACGCAGCAGCCGCGACACGTCCTGCGGCAGGCCGGTCACCAGTGACAGCATGTCGCCGGCGGCGCGCCAGCCGCGCCGTATGATGGCGCGCGGCGCGTAGCGCGCCCGTATCGACTGTTCCAGCATCGGCATCGCCTCGCCGGCCATGTCGAAGTCCGGGTCCAGTTCGCGCCCCATGCCTTCCAGCGAAATGAAGGCCTTGATCAGCAGTGACAGGTCGGCCGGCAGCGACAGATTGTTCTGGCGCAGCACCGACACCAGATCGGACAGCATGCTGCCCAGGTTCAGGCGTTTCAGCGGCACGCCGTGGTACTGGTCGACGAAGGTCTGGATTTCCAGCGTCAGGGCGTCTTCGTCCACCACGGCGTCACCGGTCCAGTCGAGCATCACGTCGGTCACGCGCTGTGGATCATGCCGGACCAGACCGAGCAGCAGCCGCGTCAGCTGGTCGCGCCGCTCTTCGGTCAGCCGGCCGACCATGCCGAAGTCGATGAAGGCGATGCGGTTGCCGGGCAGGTAGAACACATTGCCCGGATGCGGGTCGGCGTGGAAGAAACCGTCCTCGACGATCATCTTCAGCACGGCATGCGCACCGCGCCGGGCGAGCAGGCGGCGGTCCAGTCCCGCCTGTTCGATGGTGGCCAGGCTGCGCCCGGAAATGCCGTCGACCCTGTCCTGCACGCACACCCGCTCTCCGGTCCACTGCCAGTGCACGCGCGGAATGACGATGATGTCAGGCGCCGGTGCGGGCAGGTCACCGGCCGCTGCCGGCACCGGCGCATCCGGGTCGGTGTAGCCGGCGAAGTTCTGCGCGATCCGCTCGGCGTTGCGGCACTCACTGGCGAAGTCGAGTTCGTGCCGCAGCGAGCGGCTGAACTGGCGCACCACGTCCTGCGGATGAAAGATGCGCAGGTCCGGGCTTTCCGATTCAGCCAGCTGCGCCAGCCGCAGCAGCCAGCGCAGGTCGGCTTCGATCACCGGCCGTATGCCGGGCCGCCTGACCTTGACCTAGGCCTTCACCAACTCGCCGTTCGACTTGAAGAAACGGACTTTGGTACCGTCTTCAAGAGTCTTTATTCCAACCCGGTCACCCTTGCTGGTCGCCGGATTAAACAGCGCAACATTCGAGATGTCGATCGGC
>DATCUL010000468.1:0-1641 GCA_036567405.1 Methyloversatilis sp.
CGCGCGGCGATGCCGGCCGCTGGCGCGGCACGGCACGGCTGGACGGTCCGGCCATGGACGGTCTGGCGACGGTGTCGCCGGAAACGGTGGCCGAGGGGCTGCAGGCCAAGCTGCGCAAGTTCGACCGCCCCTGGGTCGCGCCGGTGCGCTCGGACAATCTGCAGCAGCTGGAAAAGGCGCTGTTCAGCGGCGCCTACAAGGGCGTCACCGACATCATCACGCGCTGCGTGTGGCCGACGCCGGCACGCTGGGCAACCCACCTGTGCATCCGTCTGGGCCTGAGCCCGAATGCGGTCACCGCCGGCAGCTACGTGTTCGCCATCCTCGCCGGCCTGTGGTTCTGGCAGGGCAATTACGGCCCGGCGCTGCTGGCCGCGTGGTTCATGACCTTCCTCGACACGGTCGATGGCAAGCTGGCACGGGTCACGCTGACCTCCAGCCAGATTGGCGACATCCTCGACCATGCGCTGGACCTGATACATCCGCCGTTCTGGTACATCGCGTGGGGCGTCGGGCTGGGCGCGTCCTGGCAACCGGGGCTGGCGCTGTGGGACGTGCTGTGGGTGATCATCGGCGGTTACATCGCAGGCCGGCTGTGCGAGGGCGCATTCAAGTTCGCTGCACCGTTCTCGATGTTCATCTGGCGGCCGTTCGACTCGGTCAACCGCCTGATCACGGCGCGCCGCAACCCCAATCTGGTCATCCTCAGTCTGTCCTGGCTGGCCGGTCACGGCGACACCGGCCTGGTGCTGGTGGCCGCCTGGACCGCGATCTCGACGCTGGTGCTGCTGGTGCGCTCGCTGTGGGCCATCGCGCTGAGCAAGAGCGGGCGCGAGATGCAGCCCTGGCTGAGCCGGGTCGACCCGCACGCGAAGGACAACCCGCCGCTGGTGCGGCTGTTCGCACCCGGCACCGGGCCGGCCGATGTCTGACACGGCGGGAATCGACGACACCTCGAAAGCCCTTCGATGACGGCTGCGCCGGCGCCCAACGTGCCTCCAGCGGTGCTGGCCGAAATCCGGCAGGAATGCGGCCAGGCGGTGGCGCCCGAACTGCATCTGCTGAGCGACCGGGTGCGCGCCCGCTTCGGCGACGCGGTCGCGGCGGTGATGTTCTACGGTTCCTGCCTGCGCAGCGGCGATCCGGGCGAAGGCCTGGTCGACCTGTACGTGCTGGTCGACCGCTACACCGACGCCTACGACAGCTTCGTGCTGCGCACGGCCAACGCCTGCCTGCCCCCCAATGTATTCATGCTGCAGCTGCGCACCGACACCGGGCGCACGCTGCAGGCCAAGTACGCCGTGCTGTCGCTGGCCGACTTCGAAGCCGGCGCCGGCCGCTGGTTCCAGAGCTATGTCTGGGGACGGTTCGCCCAGCCGTCGCGGCTGGTCTATGCCCGGGACGACGGCACACGCCGGCGCCTGCACGCGGCACTCGCGCAGGCTGCGCTGACGCTGCTGCGCGAGGCGCTGCCTTGCGTGGCGGACGACTTCGACGCCGAGACGATCTGGCGCGCCGGGCTGGCGCTGAGCTACGGCACCGAAATGCGACCTGAGGCGCTGGACCGGCCGGTCCAGCTGGTGCAGCGGAACGCGGCCTACTTCAGCCGCCTGACCGCGGCTGCGGCGCCCGCCGTCGAAG
>DATCUL010000469.1:0-4524 GCA_036567405.1 Methyloversatilis sp.
CCTCGCCGCGCCAGCGGCGCAGCCGCGCGGCCAGCGCCACGGTCGTCAGATCGTCGCCGCGTTCATCCAGCGCCACGATGCGCGCACGCGCCGGCAGCGCCTGCTCGATGCGCACGCGTTCCGCCTCGAGCAGTGCTTCGACCGGCTTGCCCTGGGTGCGCGGCTCGGCCTTGACCTCGACGATGGTCAGCGGCGATTCGCGCGGCATGCGGCGGGCGAATTCCTGCACGCCGGCGTCTACCCAATCGGGCATGCGGTGCCCGACGCAGATCACCAGCAGTTTCAACGCGTACCCGGTCCGGTGCCCCGACCGTGCGCACCGGCCGCGCGGGCCGCCGCCGACTTGTCGGACGGCTTGGCCGCGCCCGACCACAGCTCTTCGAGGTTGTAATAGGCGCGCACCGCCGGCTGCATCACATGCACCACGATGTCACCGAGATCCACCAGCACCCACTCGCCGGTCTCCTCACCCTCGACGCTGATCACCTCGGCTCCGGCTTCCCTGACCTTTTCCTGCACATTGCGCGCAAGCGAACGCGTCTGCCGGTTCGAATCGCCGCTGGCGATGACCAGCCGGTCGAACAGCGAGTTGAATTTCGAAGTGTCGATCACCTCGATGTCCTTGGCCTTTATGTCTTCCAGCGCATCGACAACGATCGCCTGCAGTTTGTTGATTTCCATTAATTTTCTCAGTAAAGCCGGTGACGGCTGATGTACTCCAGTACGGTGTCCGGTGCAAGATAGCGGCAGCTCGCGCCACGCGCCAGCCGCGTCCTCAGGTCGGTGGCCGATATCGCCAGCGGCGTCATGTCGAAACAGACGATGGAACCACCCGGTGCCGCGCGCAGCGCATCGGTGCCATCGCGACGACGCGTGGCCAGTTCGGCAGCCAGCGCCTCGTCGAGTCCGGCGGCATCCGCCGCCAAGCCCGCCCGCGTCGCCAGACCGATGTGCACGAGATCCAGCAGCTCGCGCCAGCGCTGCCAGGTGTGAAGGCGGCTGAAGGCGTCGGCGCCCAGTATCAGCACCATTGGCTGCTGCACACCCAGCTGTGCGCGCAGCGACGACACGGTTTCCACGGTGTAGCCGGGCAGGCCTGAGCGGGCCTCGATGTCATCGACCTCGAACAGCGGATTCGACGCCACCGCACGGCGCACCATTTCGAGCCGGTGTGCGGCGTCCGTCCGTAGTGAATCGCGATGCCAGGGCTGACCGGCAGGAATCCAGCGCACGCGGCCAAGCTGCAGCGCTTCGCGCGCCTCTTCGGCCAGCCGCAGATGGCCGACATGGACCGGATCGAAGGTACCGCCGAACAAGCCGAGCGGCGCGCCCTCACTCATCGTCGGGGCCGGCTTCCGGCGCCGGACCGGGGTCCGCCGCCGGCGACTGCGCAAAAACCTGCTGGAAGCTCACATAAAGACTGGCCGCCAGCGTCGGCACCAGCACGAACAGCAGCAGCATGCGCAGGCCGATGCGCAGCACGCTGCCCAGACCGCCGTCGCCACCGATGAACTGCACGACCAGCAGCGGCAGCGCCACACCCAGCAGCGCCCCGCCGGCGAAATAGACGATGAAGGCACCGCAGTTGCGCAGCACCGCCACCGAGCCGAAGAACAGCGACTTGCCGAGGGGCAGGTTCTGCGTGGCGATCAGATAGGGCGGAAACCACATGATCAGGATCAGCGGCAGCACCATAGGCAGCAACTGCAGCAGGGTACGCGTGAACTGCTCGTCGTCGGCATCCGGCACCGACAGTTCGGGCGCCGGGAACAGCAGGGTGTGGATCAGAACCACGACCAGCGAACCGGCCAGATGCACGCAACCCAGCTTCACCAGCGTGCGCGCATTGCCGGCCAGCCCGGTCTGCAGCGCCTCGGTCGACACATCGAGCTTGCGGTCGACGATGCGCGCGCCGTTGAACACGATGACCGACATGATCGGCAGGCAGAGCGCGACCAGCACCGGACCGATCAGCGGAATGATGTTGAGGAACACCATCACCAGCAGATAGGTCATGGTCAGTGCCGTCATCAGCGGCGGATTGCGTCGATACAGCGCGAAACCGCCGCTGATCCACGACCAGCCTGCCTGCGCAGGCAGAACCCGGGCCTGCAGATTCAACGCCACGGCAAGGTATCGCCCGCGCGGACGCGCGCGCTCAGGATGTCGCGGAAGCGCTTCGGGTCGTGCGTATGCACCATTTCACCGCCACGCGGCATGTGGAAATCGTACAGCCGGGACAGCCAGAAGCGCAGCGCCGCGCCGCGCAGCATCATCGGCCAGGCACGTTGCTCGGCAGACGACAGGGCTCGCTCGCCATGGTAAGCCCCGAGCATTGCCCCCGCCTTTTCGGCCACCAGTTCGCCGGTCTCGTCCGAACACCAATCGTTCAGCGTCACCGCAAGATCGAACAGCAGGTAGTCGTCGCCGGCGAAGTAGAAGTCGATGATGCCACCGACCCGCTCGCCATCCATCAGGCAGTTGTCGCGGAACAGGTCGGCATGCACGACGCCCGACGGCAGTTCCGCGCACAGGCCGCGCTCGCGGGCCTCGCGCTGGAAGGCGATCTCGCTCTCCAGCAACGCACGCTCGTCGGTATCGAGGAAATCGAGCAGCACCGGCGCGGTCTGCAGCCACCAGTCGTAGCCGCGCGGGTTGGCGAAGCGGCGGCCGTAGCTCTGGCCGGCCACATGCATCGCGGCCAGCATGCTGCCGATCGCCGCGCAGTGCGCCGGCTGCGGATCCATCTGCGAGCGGCCGGCCAGCCGGGTCGCCAGCATCGCCGGCTTGCCGTTGATCATGCCCAGATATTCGTTGTCGCGGTCAGCGATCGGCGCCGGGCACGGAATGCCGTGGCGCGACAAATGGGCCATCAGATGCACGTAGAACGGCAGTTCGGCGCGCGTGAGCTTCTCGAACAACGTCAGCACATAGCGGCCGTGCGAGGTGTCGACGAAGTAGTTCGTGTTTTCGATGCCGGCCGGAATCCCCTCCAGCGACAGCAGATGGCCGATGGAGTAATTCTTCAGCCAGTCGCGCAGCTGATCTGCGTTGACGGTGGTGAAGACAGACACGTATCAGGGTCGGAGGTAGGGCGCGCGCCGGCGGCGCGCGCGGGTTGCACGCAGGTTAGTCGAACGAGAAGATCACCCACTTGGGGACGCGCAGACCGGAATCCATGTCGTCGTAGCGGGTCATGGCGCCGGAACCGTTCTCGTCCATCAGGTAATACGGCTTGCCGTGCGGCGGCGTGACCTTGACCATGTACAGCTTGCCGTTGACCCGGTATTCCTCGACCTTGTCGTCACCGCGCTGGATGATCGTGACCTGCGGTTCGGTCGACACGTCGCTGCCGTCCAGCGGTGCCGGCGGTGGTGGCGGTTCCGGGATAGGCTGAAGGTCGGCCGGCCGGCCGGCCTGGGCCAGCGCGGCCGACGGCAGGCCGGCAGCCAGCAGACCGGTCAGGGCAATCGAGATCAGGAGCGGACGCATGGAAAATCCTCGCAATTGCGGCAGTTTATCAGAGCCCATGCGGTGCCAAGGACGGTCGGGTGTCACAGATTGAGCATGGCTTCATGTTCTTCGGGCAGCGGCATGAAGCTGCGGTTCTCGTAATGACGGAAGATCGCATCGACCACCTGCGCCGGGTCGTCCAGCACCTGCACGAGATCCATGTCGGCGGCCGAGATCATGCCCTCGCTCACCAGGGTGTTGCGGAACCAGTCGATCAGCCCGCCCCAGAACGGTGAATGCACCAGGATGATCGGAATGCTGCGGCTCTTGTGGGTCTGGATCAGCGTCAGCGCCTCCATCAGCTCGTCCACCGTGCCGAAACCGCCCGGCATCACGACATAGGCCGCGGCGAAGCGCACGAACATGTACTTGCGGGCGAAGAAGTGCTCGAACGAGTGCGAAATGTCCTGATAGACATTGGCATGCTGCTCCATCGGCAGCTGGATGTTCAGCCCCACGCTGAGCGACTTGCCGTCGAAGGCGCCCTTGTTGGCCGCCTCCATGATGCCCGGGCCACCGCCTGAAATGACCGAAAAGCCCGCATCGGACAGCTGGCGGGCGATGCGCTCGGTCAGTTCGTAATAAGGATGCTCGCGCGGCGTGCGCGCGCTGCCGAAAATGCTGACTGCCGGGCGGATCGCCTGCAGCCGTTCGGTCGCCTCGACGAATTCGGCCATGATGCCGAATACGCGCCACGCCTCGCGCGCGCTGCTGGCGCGCGCAGCGTCGCCCGGGTCGATTATGCGGGGAAGTTTGTCCTTGGCGCTCATCTGATTGTTCGTTGTCGGGTTGATAATCGCGGGCTGACTGAATATGGATCCCGCCATGCCCACGCTGCTGCTCGTCGATGGTTCGTCCTACCTGTACCGCGCCTTCCACGCCATGCCCGACCTGCGCAACGCCCAGGGCGAGCCCACCGGTGCGCTGCGCGGTGTCATCAACATGCTAAGACGGCTGGCAGCCGACTACAAGGCGGATTACCGCGCCTGCGTGTTTGACGCCAAGGGAGAT
>DATCUL010000470.1:0-7732 GCA_036567405.1 Methyloversatilis sp.
GCTGCAGGACGCGCGCCTGTTCATCAGCAGCTTCGACCGGCCCAACATCCGCTACACCATTGTCGACAAGGACGATGCGCGCAAGCAGTTGCTGCGCTTCATCCGCAACGAACATCCGGACGACGCCGGCATCGTCTATTGCCTGTCGCGCAAGAAGGTGGACGAGACGGCGGAATGGCTGGCCGCCCAGGGGTTGCGCGCACTGCCCTACCACGCGGGCATGGACGCACAGACGCGTGCCGCCCACCAGGCGCGCTTCCAGCGCGAGGATTCCGTCATCGTCGTCGCCACCATCGCGTTCGGCATGGGCATCGACAAGCCGGACGTGCGCTTCGTCGCCCATCTCGATCTGCCGCGCTCGATCGAGGGCTACTACCAGGAAACAGGCCGAGCCGGTCGCGACGGCGCTGCTGCCGACGCGTGGATGGCCTACGGGCTGGCCGACGTGGTGCAGCAGCGCCGCTTCATCGAGCAGTCGGAAGGCAGCGAGGCGTTCCGCCGCATCTCCGGCAGCAAGCTCGATGCGTTGCTTGGTCTTTGCGAAACCGCCCAGTGTAGGCGCGTGCATCTGCTGGCCTACTTCGGCGAGCAGGGTGAGCCGTGCGGCAATTGCGACAACTGCCTGAATCCGCCGGAAACCTGGGATGCCACCGTGGCGTCGCAGAAGTCGTTGTCGGCGATCTACCGCACCGGCAGCCGCTTCGGCGCGACACATCTGATCGATGTGCTGCGCGGCAAGGACACCGAACGCATTCGCCAGTGGGGGCATGACAAGCTGAGTGTCTACGGTATCGGCAAGGCCGAGGACGAACACCTGTGGCGCAGCGTTTTCCGGCAGCTGGTGGCGCTCGGTCTGGCGCGCGTGGATCACGAATCCTTCGGCGCGCTGGTGCTGACCGAGGCGGCGCGCCCGGTGCTGCGTGGGGAACAGAAGGTGATGATGCGACGCATCGTCGAACGGACAAAGGAGTCCGCCGGCCGGCGCGCGCGCAGTGCCGCACCGCTTTCGCTTGACGGCGTCGACGCCGGCCTGCTGGCCGCACTCAAGGCCTGGCGGCTCGAAGAGGCCCGAACCCAGTCGGTCCCCGCGTACGTCATCCTGCATGACAGCACGCTGGCCGAACTGGCTCGCAGCCGTCCGACCGAAATCGACGAGCTGGCCGACATCGCGGGTTTCGGCAGCCGCAAGGTCGAGCGTTACGGTGATGCGCTGATCACCCTGATTTCAGATTTTTCGTCCTGATTGCCGGGTTATGCCCGGTATCAGGTCGCGCGGTATGACCGTCCTGACCGAGCCCCGATCCAGACGTCATTCGATTCTGATGAAGCCGTCGCGATTGGGCATGCGTACGGACGTCAGCGTTTGTGCATCCATTACGGCGTCGGCCGGAACGATGTGGTTGGCGTGCAGCAGCCACGCGCACAGTGCGTACACCTCGTCGGCTGTCAGTGTACCGGGCGCATTCATCGGCTTTGCCCGCCGGATGAAATCAAACAGGGTCGTCGCGTACGGCCAGTAGCTGCCTATCGTCTTGTCGGCATCGACGCTGGTTAGCGGATGCACGGCGCCAGTCAGTTCATCGGCACTGCCACCGCGTCCGTCCCGGCCGTGACAGCCGGCACAGTGCAGCGCGAACAGCCGCGCGCCGTCGGAAACTGTACCGTGGCCGGGCGGCAGTCCGCGGCCATCGGGGAAGACATTCAGCTGTTGTCGACCCAGCTGTTCCAGGTCGGCGGCGACGCCCAGCCTCGGCAGGTCGGATGTCCTTGTCGCGGGCACGGTGCATGCCGAAAGCAGCGCCAGCAGAACCAGCGCGACTGCACATTCAGTAGCTGTGCGATACCAGTCCGTCATCATCGACCGCCCAGGTCACGATTGCGTTGTAGTGGAAATAGCCGGCTCGCCCGCGCTCCGCCAGCAGCGCGGCGCGTTCCGGCTGCAGGTATCCGGTTTCGTCAGTGGCCCGACTCTTCAGCAGCGCCGGCCGGCCATCCCAACGCCATGGCATGCGGAAACGCGTGAAGCAGCGGGGCTGCACCGGTGACTGGAGCGCAGCGTCGGCCCAGCTCATGCCTCCGTCGGTCGATACCTCGACTCGCGTGACGCGGCCGCGCCCGCTCCAGGCAAGGCCGCTGATCTGATGGACGTCCGGCCTGCGCAGGGTCTGTCCGTGCGATGGCGACGTGATCAGCGACTTGCAGTCCATCGTGAAGGTGAACTGCCGCGCCTTGCCCGATGGCAGCAGTTCGGTGTACTTCGATGTTTCGTTGCGCGACATCACCGGCTGGTCGGCGAGTTCGAGGCGCTGCAGCCATTTCACATGCAGCACGCCTTCCCAGCCCGGCACGATGAGACGCATCGGATAGCCGTTTTCCGGGCGCAGGCGTTCTCCGTTCTGGTACAGCGCCACCATGCAGTCGTCGCGCATCTTGGCCAGCGGAATGCTCATGTTCATCGCCCCCGCGTCCGCGCCTTCGGCGATCACCCAGCTAGCGCTGTCATCGACGCCCGCTTCGTCGAGCAGAATGGCCAGCGGTACGCCGGTCCATTCCGCGCACGACACCAGACCGTGCACCGAGCCAGCCGGCCGCTGGATGGGCTCGGCATGCCAGCCGGCGTTGCTGTTGCCGCCGCATTCGATGAACAGCATCCGGGACTGCATCGGATAGCGCAGCAGCGATGCGAGGTCGAAGGTCAGCGGTCGGCGCACACGGCCGTGCACGGTCAAGCGGTGGCGTGCCGGATCGATCTGCGGAACGCCGTTGTGGTGCCGTTCGAAGTGCAGGCCGTTCGGCGTGATGGTGCCTTCCAGCTCTTCCAGTGGCGTGAAGGACACGCCATTGCCGGCAACGGCGCGGTTGGAACTGATGCGCCGCGCAGTGTAGCGCTCGTACGGCGACGGCTGGCCGTAGGTGGAAAACGGATGTCCGGGCACGTGCAGCCAGGGCAGATCGCCGGGGTTCTGCGCGATGGTGTCCGCTGCGCCGGTTGCGCCGGCCAGAAGCAGCCCGCGACGCAGGAACAGCCGGCGTCCGGGCAGTCTGCTCGTCGTTGTTGCCTGAAGCTGCTCGACTGCAATGTCGTTGCTGCGCTTCATTTCCGCCTTTACAGGAAAAGAGTCAGTACGCCGGTGTAACCGTAGAGCTGGTCATGTGAAATTTCGCCGCCGGCAAAGAAGCCTGCCACAGGCAGGCCGGGAAACACCTCTTCCAGCATCGCCGGCTCGGCGTCGTCGTTCCCGAACATGTTCGCACCGCGGGCCGCGCAGGACACATAGAGCGCGGCACTTGGCGGCTGTTCCAGCGAATCCCTCAGTTCGTGCAGCGTGCGCATCATGTCGGCGCGGGCGCAGTCGGCATCGCGCCGGAAGAACTGGATGCGCTGACCGGCATGCACCGCCTCGCTGATCGCGATCAGGCCGTTCGCCGGATCGATGCCGGTCACGTTGCGAACGCGAAACTCCGCGTCGTTGCGGCCCGGCACGCCGAGACCGGGCAGGATGTAGCGCGCAGCCCGTCTCATGTCCTGGCCGAGCGAGGTCCCCGCCGCTTCGAGAAATGCCTCCAGCGCCGGACGGCCATCGATTTCGGCGATCACGTTCTGGTCACAGGCGGTGATGACGCGTATATCGCCGACGGCGCAGCAACCTTGGGTCAGGCGGGTGGCGATGGCAACCTGTTCATTGAAGGCTACGCCACTGATGCCACCGTAGAGGGCGCCATTCGCGATCAGTGGCGCCTGGCCGCGGGCGATGGCCAGACCTCCTGTGACGAAGCCGCTGGAAACCTTGGTGGCCATGTCGGCGACCAGATCGACCATGTCCGGTGTGTTCGGATCGGCGTGCACGACGGCAAAGTAGGGCTGTTCGCGCGCCTGGTCGGTGCCCAGCGCATTGGGCAGGCGGTCGCGTCCGGAAAAGACCTGGAAGCTGCCGTCGGGCAGGCTTGCAACCAGCAGTGCCATGCCGGGGTGATCCTGCGCGCCGGTCGCGCGGCCGATCACGCCGAGCGAACTGGTGCCGACCCAGTCACGGATGCCGGTCAGCATCGCAAGCCGCTCGACCATGGTGTCGACATCGCTGCCGTACTGGTCGGTGAAATAGACAAAACCGAGATTGGCGCCCGCTGGCATGTCGAGTGCGGCCAGCGCCCGGTCCATCGCGACCGGCCAGTCTTCGTGGAAGGCGGTGCTCGCGGCGAATCTGTGCATATTGCCTGTCTGCTATCCGGCGCCCGGCGGCGGAGGTGGTGGAGCATCACCCGCGTTTGCGGCCGAAGCACCATGCGGGGTCGTCGGGTTCTGCATCAGTGTCCAGGGCCACATCGCGGCATTGCCGAAGGCCTGCATCGGGTTGTGGCTTGCGTCAGGCTGACTGCTCGCGGCCTGGCTTGCACCGGAGGCCATGGCCTGCATCGTGGCCAGCGTCGCGCGCTGAACTTCCAGACCCTGGATGCTGGTCTGCAGCATGCCGAGATTCATGCGCAGCCAGCCCTCGACAGCCTTGAGGTCGGCAATGCGCTTGTCCAGTTCGCCGACGTCCAGCGTCGGCGTGACGAAACCCGGAACCGGAAAGGGCATCTGCCCCCACACCGATCGAAGAAATTCCATCGGGTCGTACTGTGAAGATTCGCCGGCCATGTCGTCACCTCAGTGGATCGATGTGAGCCAAGCATAGCAGTGGGCAACTTCGGGCGGGGAGCACATCCATCGCGTTCAAAAAGAAACGCGGTCTCTCGGGACCGCGTCAAGGAGACACAACGTGCACAACGATTTCATTGTCGTGTGACGTCGCAGGCTGCGGCAATCGTCCGTTCGGACTAGGCCACGGGTGTGGCCTGATCAGCTGCCCGCCGTGGTGGCCTCACGCAATTTGAACTGGATCAGTGTGCGCAGCTTGGCAGGCATCACCGGCTTCAGCAGCAGGTGATGGCCGAGGTCGCGCGCTTCCTCGAGTCTTTCGGGGGTGGCGCTTCCGGTAACCAGAATGGCGGGTATGTCGATGCCGAAGAACTTCCTGACCGCGGCGACGACCTCCGGGCCAATTTCCCCGTCGCGCAACTGATAGTCGGCGATGATCAGATCGGGTGGGGCTCTGTCCGCGACCTGCGCCAGTGCCTCCTCGGCCCGGTCGGCGGTCAGCGTCTGTGCCCCCCAGCTGCCCAGCAGTGCGGCCATGCCATTGACGATGCTGGCTTCGTCGTCGATCACCAGTATGCAGCGTCCGTCGAGGTCGGCGTGGCTGCGCTCGGTGCGTGTCGCGGTGGCCCGCACGACCGGCGCACGCCCCGGTGGTACGTCAATCCGGAATACCGTACCGCGGCCGGGGCGCGAGGCAAGTTGCACCCGGTGACCCAGCAGGGTGGACAGACGCTGCACGATGGACAGTCCGAGTCCGAGTCCCTTGCGGCGATCGCGTTCGGCATTGGCCAGCTGCACGAATTCCTCGAAGATGCGCGCTTGATCATCGGCTGCGATGCCCATGCCGGTGTCCCACACTTCGAAGCGCAGGCCGTCCCCGTGCATCCGCGTACTCACCAGCACGCCGCCGGAGCTCGTGTAGCGCATGGCGTTGGATATCAGATTGCGCAGTATGCGTTCGAGCAGAACCGGATCGCTGCGCACCCAGGTGCTGCGTGAGCGCATGCGCAGCACAAGCCCGCGATCGAATGCTTCGGGTTCGAAGTCCATGCGCAGACGGTCGAACAGCGCAGTCACCGACACGTCGGTGATTTCCGGCTTCACCTTGCCGGCGTCGATCTTGGAAATGTCGAGCAGTTCGTTGAACAGTCCCTCGAGTGCTTCGACCGAACTGCTGATGCTGGTCACCAGGTTCGCGACGTCCGGCTCATGCGCCTTGGCCGACAGCGCGGCCGCGAACAGGCCCATGGCGTGCAGCGGCTGTCGCAGGTCGTGGCTGGCTGCGGCAAAGAACTGGCTTTTCGCACGGCTTGCCTGGTCGGCACGGTCCCTGGCCAGCAGAAGCTCGACGTTCTGCACCTCGAGCCGTCGGCTCAGCACCTCGTTGGCGTAGCGGCTGCGCAGCGCGCGCTCGATCAGTGCATTGAAGCTGCGTCCGACCTTCCACAGCGCGACCAGCAGGACCGACACGATGAACGCGATCAGCAGGTCGTATGGTCCGCCCTCCCACAGGTAGCGCGTGATCACCGGCAGCAGCGTCGCGAACAGGAAGGTGTAATAGCTGGGCAGATGCATCGACGTCAGTGCGACGGCGACGCCGCATACCGACACCAGCAGGGACATCAGCACGATCTGCTGCTGCGGTGCGTCCGGGCTGAAGAACAGCCACAGCGTCGAACTCCACAGCACACCGGACACCGCAGCGCCGATCAGCCAGTAGGTGCCCCAGCGTTCCGCATCGTTCGCATCGGGGCGGGTACGGTTGTACAGGCGCAGCAGGACCAGGCGGGAAATCTGGTTGGCGATCGAGGCGACGAACCACAGCGCCACCGGCCACGGCGGGAAGCGCGAAAAGACGGTTAGCGTGACCAGTACCGTACCGAGTACCTGGCCACCGAAGGCGGTGCCCAGATTGGCATACAGCATTTCGATCTGGGTGGCCCGGACCTGACCGTCCAGCACGGCCTGTTCAGCTGGATCCAGTCGTGCCGCCGCATCACCGCGTTCGCTGGTGAGCGACTCGATCGTGGTCTTTTTTTCGACGGGCAGCGGCGTCGGCAGTGCGCTCATGTTGAAGCGCCGGGCGCGCCGAGCTGCAGCCCGATGCGGCTTGCGGCCAGCACGGCCTGGGTGCGGTTGGCCGCGCCGAGTGCCTTCAGTATGGCCGTGATGTGCACCTTGACCGTGCCCTCGGCCAGATTCAGCTCGCGGCAGATTTCCTTGTTCGGCTTGCCTTGCACCATCAGCGTCAGCACCTCGGCCTGACGTTCGGTCAGTCCGATGTCGGACGCGGTCTGCGGCCGGCGCGGTGCGTCGTCGGGCCGCGGTGCGCCGAGACCGAATTCGCCTGCGATCGCCTGACGCGGTACGTAGACTCCGCCCGACAGAACCAGCCGCAGGGCGCCCAGCAGCACTTCGTTGGTGCTCGATTTCGGAATGAAGCCCATCGCACCCTCGTCGAGCGCGGCCACCACCGTGTCGGAGTCGTCGAAGCCGGACAGCACGACGATGGGCAGTGCCGGCTGGGCCGAGCGGAAGCTCTGCAGCGCACTCATGCCCCGGCAACCGGGCAGCGTCAGATCGAGCAGCACCAGATCGAGATCTGGGTGCTGCTCGGCCAGCGTCAGACCGGAGCCGCAATCGGGTGCGTCGTAAAGATGGACGTCCGCCGCAAGTCCCGGCAGCACGTGGCGCAGCGCTTCGCGGATCAGCGGGTGATCATCGACGATCAGTATTTTCATGTCGGTTCTGCAGAGGAGGCGGCTGGCGGGCTATTCGCCCGAAGTCGGCATGATGTCCGAAACTGCGTGTGCCCGGAATATTCGGTATCACTTTGGTCGTAGTCCACCTGGATGCACCGGCGTGGCTGACGGCGCAAGTAGACTGCGCGCGCAGCGCAGCGGGTATCGTGTGCGAGTCCGGTCAGCGACGGCCGGGCATTCGTTGTGGGCGATTCATTCATGGGAGCCGGGATTGAGCTGTCTGCTCATTGTCGAAGATCACGCGCTGGTGCGCGAAGGTATGGCGCAGACGCTGGCGCGGCTGGGCAGCGAATGGAATGTCATCGAAGCGCCGGATGCGGCCAGCGCGATT